>NZ_BCPO01000051.1:0-44654 GCF_016586105.1 Burkholderia sp. E168m15 | reverse complement strand
GCGCCAGGCCGCCGCGAATACGCGTGCGAAGGAGCGCGTGGCCGAGCTGCAGGACTTCGTGCGCCGCTTCTCGGCGAACAAGTCGAAGGCGCGCCAGGCCACCAGCCGCGCGAAGCAGATCGACAAGATCAAGATCGAGGAATTCAAGCCGTCGTCGCGACAGAACCCGTTCATCCGCTTCGAGTTCGAGAAGAAGCTGCACAACGTCGCGGTGGTCGCCGAAGAGATCACCAAGAAGTACGAGCGCACGATTTTCCAGAACTTCAACCTGTCGGTGCAGCCGGGAGAGCGCATCGCGATCATCGGCGAGAACGGCGCGGGCAAGACGACGCTGCTGCGCTCGCTGCTCGGCGCGCTGCCGCTCGATCACGGCACCGTGAAGTGGTCGGAGAACGCGAACGTCGGCTACATGCCGCAGGACACGTACGAGGAATTCCCGAACGACATCACGCTGATGGACTGGATCGACCAGTACCGCAAGGACGGCGACGACGAAACGATGGTGCGCGGCACGCTGGGCCGCCTGCTGTTCTCGTCGGACGACATCAAGAAATCGGTGAAGGTGCTGTCGGGCGGCGAGAAGGGCCGCATGATCTGGGGCAAGCTGATGCTCGGCCGCCACAACGTGCTGCTGATGGACGAGCCGACCAACCACATGGACATGGAGTCGATCGAGTCGCTGCAGATCGCGCTCGAGCAGTTCGAAGGCACGCTGATTTTCGTGTCGCACGACCGCGAGTTCGTGAGCGGGCTGGCGAACCGGATCATCGAAGTGAAGACGGACGGCACGCTGTTCGACTTTGGCGGGAATTATGAGGAGTTCCTGACGAGTCAGGGGCAGGAGTAAGTGCCGTAAGGTTTTCTCCGGTCACGGGGCCAGGTTAGGCATCACCGCACGGAGCGAATTGCCAGAGGCGCTACAAGCCCGCATCGACAGCAATGTCGATGCGGGCTTTTTCATTTCCGCCGCGGCAAAACCCCACCGCGCTGGACATCCCAGTTTCCTCTGCTCAATCGACTTCAGGTAAATTACCGACCGAACACCCCCATCATTCCCCATTTCGCCCCGGAGCTGCCTTCGATGCAGGATCATCCTCTCCCGCTCGACCTGTCCGGCCTTGCGCCCAGCCTGTACGCGCAGGGCACCGAGGAGGGCATCCTGTCGCGCCTGATGGAGCGGATCGCGCCGACCAACCGCTTCTGCGTCGATATCGGCGCGAGCGACGGCCTGCGCAACAGCAATACGGCACGGCTGCTGCGCGAACAGGATTGGGCCGGCGTACTGGTGGAAGGCAGCGCATACCGGTTCGGCAAGCTCGCCGCGCACTACGCTGGCGTGGCGCGTGTCCGCCTGCACCACGATCGCGTCCAGCCCGACACGGTCGACCCACTGCTCGTCGACGCGAACGTACCGACCGACTTCGACCTGCTGTCGATCGACATCGACGGTAACGATTACTGGGTATGGCGCGGCCTGCAAGCGTTCCAGCCGCGCATCGTCGTGATCGAATACAACCCGTACTACACGCCGCCCGAGCGCTGGGTCATGTGCTTCAATCCGGACCACGAATGGGACGGCTCGACTTATTACGGCGCGAGCCTCGAATCGCTCGTGCATCTTGCCAGGCAGAAGGGCTATGAGCTCGTTTGCTGCGACGACATGGGCAACAATGCGTTCTTCGTGCGACGCGATCTGTACCCGCTGCTCGGCATCGCGAACAACGATCCGTCGGTGTTGTTCCGACCGGCGATGTACAAGCTGCGCTACGTCGGACACAACACGTTCCTGACTGGTCATCCGTATCGGCACGGGCCGGCCGAGCACATCTGAATGAATTCGCTCGCCGTCACCTTCGACGAGATTCGCGACGCCTACGAGCTCGGTTGTGGCGGGCTGCCGACGCAAGTGAGCGAACGGGTGTGGCATCTGCCGACCAGCAGCGGCGCGGGCGTGGCGGTCAAACTCTATGCACTCGAACACCGTGCGCGCGCAGTCAAGGAAACCGCCGTCCTCGCGCATCTGAAAACGCACGGCGATACGCGCGTCCATGTGCAGACGCTGAAGCGCACGCGATCCGGCGCATCGCTGTGGTCAGGACAAAATTCTCACGCGATGCTGACGCGCTGGGAAGCCGGGCAATTCAAAACCTACGATAGGTTCTCGCCAACCGAATGGGATGCGCTCGGCGCGAGTCTGGCCGCGTTGCACCTGAGCCTCGAACAATTGCATTTGCCGTCGGTCGATACGATCCGCGCGCGGCTGACGTCGATCGATGCGGACGCGGTACGCCGCAGCCTGCTGGGTGCACTCAATCGAGCGGATGCGAACGTCACCGGTGCCGCGAATCTGCGCCGCTACGTCGATCTCGCGCTGCGTATGCTCGACCGCTACTATCCGGGCAGCATCGATGCGTTTCCCGCCGACGATCCGCAGCACCCGATCCACAACGACTACAACCAGTTCAACTATCTGTTCACGGGTACGCTGCCGCCGCTGATCCTCGACTGGGAAGCGTCGATCGGCGCACCGCGCGAATACGAGCTAGTGCGCTGCCTGAATCATTTGCCGCTGGAAGCACCGCACCTCGCGCAAGCGTTCGTGCATGCGTACCAGCGGGTGCGGCCCGTGAATCCGGCGTACATCGCGTGGGCGGTCGATGCCGCCTGCTTGCAACACGCGCTCAAGCTCTGGATCGTGCAGGGCTGGCTCGACGATCCATCGCGCTTCGCATCGCATCTGAACGGTGCGGTGACGATGGCGTCGGCGATGGTGAACGCGCGTGACCGTCTAGTAGATTTCTTTTCCCGCTGCATGGAAACAGGAAGTTGATGTGAGTGCGAATCCGAACGAGATCCCGAATCCGCCGCCGCCCGGCGAGCGGCAGCACGTGTTTCCGCCGCCGCTGGATCGCGATTACCGCGTCGAGGACGGGCGTATCCAGACGCGCTCGCTGGAAGCGCATATCGTCGATCACTGCAATCTGACCTGCGCGGAATGCTGCTCGCTGTCACCGCTGTTGCCCGAGTGGCATGCGAGCCCCGAATCGATCGAAGCCGATCTGCGCAAGGCCGCGAAAGTGTTGCGCCCGCGCATGTTCAAGCTGGTCGGCGGCGAGCCGTTGCTGCATCCGGCGCTCGTTGAAATGATCGAGCGCGTACGCGCGACCGGCATCGCGCCCGTGATCTCGGTCACGACGAACGGCCTGAAACTCGCCGAGATGCCCGACGCGTTCTGGCAAGCGGTGGATGCGCTGACGATCTCGCGCTATCCGAAGCCGGCGCTTTCCGCCGACCTGGTCGCGCATGTCGAGCGCCAGGCGGCGCGCTTCGACGTGCGTCTGAACTGGAAGGTGCAGGACGTGTTCACGACGATGAACCGCGCCCAGCCCGGCACGGATCGCGACGAAGCCCGGCGCCTGTATCACGATTGCTGGATTCGCGAGCGCTGCCATATGATTCGCGACGGCATGTTCTACACGTGCACGCGTCCCGCGCATTTCCATACGCTGTACAAGGGCGACAAGGATTTTCAGGCCGACGGCCTGCCGCTGCGCGACGACGCGGGCATGCTCGACGCGATGCTCGCCTATCTGCAACGCGAGACGCCGCTCGAAGCGTGCCTGCATTGCCAGGGCGGCAGCGCGCCGGTGGCGCCCCATCGCATCCTCAAACGCATTGAAGTGGACACCTTGAAGGCTCGTTATCCATGATCGTCGGTACGCGCGACCCGTTCGGTTTCGATCGTCTGCACTACCATCCGCGCAGCGGCGTGTCGGCGTCCGGTATCCGCGCGGTATTGCGGGCGTCGGGGCAACCGGCCGGCGCGCCGGACACGGCCGCCATCGCGGGCTATCTGAGCGGCGAGCGTCTGGTCGGGCGCACCGTGCTGCGCGACGTGCTCGCGGTGCCGCCCGGCCACGCACTGAGCCGGTCGCCGCAAGGACTGACGGCGCAACCGGCGCCCGAGCGGCCGCAGCAAGCCGATCTCGACACCGTACTGCGCGTGTCGCTGAAACGTGCGCTCGACAGCGGCAAGCGCGTCGCGCTGGCGCTGAGCGGTGGGCTCGATTCGGCGCTGCTGCTTGCGTTGTTGCGCGAGCTCGGCGCATTGCGGCACGTGACCGCCTACATTCTCGCGACCGACATGCCCGACTACTGCGAACTCGACGCGGCGCTCGAACTTGCCACGCAGATGCAGGCGAACGTGAAGATCGTGCGCGCAAACGAGGCCGATTTCATCGCGTCGCTGCCGAGAACGACGTACGCGGTCGAGGAACCGATGTTCAACCTGCATCCGGTCGCGAAGCTGCTGCTGGCCGACGCGATGGCGGCGGACGGCGTCGAAGTGGCGATTACCGGCGACGGCGCGGATCAGGTATTGCGCCGCGACGTATCGGCCAACTATCTGCCGCTGTGCCACGCGTTGTTCGACGAGGCGTCGGTCGAGCTGCATCCGCCGTTCGTGGATGCGGCCGTCGTCGCGCATCTGACCAGCCTCGCGCCCGACCCGAACAAGCAGTGCCTGCGCGAGCTCGGTGCGCGCCTGAACCTGCCGGAGCGTCTCGTGCACGGCCCCAAGCGCGGCCGGCTCGCGCCGGCGATGGATCTCGCGACGCTGCTCGATCGCGACCGCACGCATGCACTGGCCGACGCGCTCGGCCTCGCTGCGCCGACGCTGCAGGCGGATACCGAACGCGTGCTGTGGACGACGCTGACGCTGCTTCTCGACCATCTCGATCGCCTTCATTCCGATGCCGCGCATCGCCCAACCTGAGCCGTTCATGAAACGCATCCTGTTCTGCGTGGTGCCCGAGAAGGGCCACGTCAATCCGTGCATCGGCCCGGCCCAGCATCTGCGCGCCGCCGGCTGCGACGTCGCGTTCTATGCGCCGGCCGACATCAGCGAACAGCTCGACGGCGCCGGCGACTTCGCGTTCGTCGGGCCGCGCGAGACGCCCGAGCGCCACGACCTGTCGCGCGGCGCGAGTTTCGCCGCGAACATTCGCGACGCCGACTGGCTGCGGCACTGGATCCGCACGTTGCTGATCGACCTCGCGCCCGCGCAGGTGGACGGCATCCGAGCAGTGCTGCGCGACTGGCGGCCCGACGTGGTCGTGATCGACCCGCTGCTCTATGCCGCGGCGATCGCGGCCGAGCTGGAAGGGCTGCCGTGGGTTTCGATGTCCAATTCGCTGAATCCGGTGCTGCCGGACGATCTCGATTCGGAACTGCTGCGCACGGTGCGCTGGCTCGAACCGGAACGTACGCGGCTGTTCGCGCGCTACGGCCTCGACGCGCGCTTTCGCGGTTGCGACGTGCTGTCGCCGCACCTGACGCTCGCGTTCACGACCGACGCGCTGGTGGGCGCGCCGCCGCCCGGTGTCGAACTGGTCGGCCCGGCGATGCCGTCGGGCCCGCGCGGTGACGAGACGGCGTTCCCGTGGGAACGCGTCGACGCGGATCGCCCGCTCGTCTACATGTCGCTCGGCAGCCAGCTTTACTACCACCCGGAGGTGTTCGCGAAGGTGATCGACGCGACGCGCGCGACCCCGGCGCAATTGGTGCTGTCGGTGGGCGAACTGGTCGATTCGGATCTGCTGCCGACCGGCGACGAACGCGTGCTCGCGGTGCGTTACGCGCCGCAACTGGCGTTGCTGCGGCGCACGCACGCGTTCGTCAGCCACGGCGGCGCGAATTCGTTGATGGAGTCGCTCGCGTGCGGCGTGCCGATGCTGCTGTCGCCGTTCTGCAACGACCAGTTCCATTCGGCGCATTTCGTCGAGCGGGCCGGCGCGGGTTGCGTGCTCGATCTGCAGCAGGCCGGCGTTACGGACATTACGGATGCGCTCGAACGCCTGTTACGCGCCGGACCGTTGCGCGAGCAGGCGGCACGGATTCGCGACAGCTATGCCGCGTGCGATGGCTCCGCGCAAGCCGCGCGCCTGATCAGCGCACTCGCTTCAGGAAGCCGCCTGGCGACAGCGTCATGAGCACGCGGTCCTCGATGTCGTGGTCGATTTCGAAGCGGTCGTCGCGGGCGAGAAATTCACGGGCGGCCGTGGCAGGATTGTTGCCGCGGCCGTACGGCTTGCCGTCGAACATCGATTCGGGCAGGTACTCCATGATGGTGTCCATCACGATCGCGTAGCTGCCGGGCGTCACGAACGGCGCATAGCATTCGAGCTCGCGCAGCACGTGCGCGTGCGTATGCGTGAGATCGAGGATCGCCATCACGCGTGCGTCGTCGTCGATCTGCGCGCGCACCGATGCGAGCGTGTCGGCCGCGCACGATTCGCCTTCGATCAGCACCATGCGATGGGCGAGCCGGTGCGATTGCAGGCGCTGGCGGACCTCGTCGCGCAGGTGCGGCTCGATCGCGACGACGCGGCCCGGGGTACCGGCCAGATCGAGCATCGACGCGGTGAACACCACGCCGCCGCCCGCCGCGATGCCGGTCTGGACGATGCAGTCGGGGCGCTCGCGCCAGATCAGTTCCTGCAGCGCGAGCATGTCGCCGGGCAGATGGAAGAAGCGCTCGCCGAGCCAGCGGGTCTGGAACAGATGGCCGAATTCGGCGGCGCGCGTCAGCCATTCGATGTTGATGTCCCGCATGCGGGCCGAAGGACGCTCTGACATGGTCGATGCAACGAGTAGGAGTGACGTGAAAACGCTGGAACCGTGGCTTCACCGGTACTGGAACATCGGGCCGGCGCGCCTGCAGGCGCTGGCGTCGGGCCATACTAACAAAACCTATCTCGTCGAGTGCGACGCGGGGCGCGCGGTGCTGCGCGTGTCGTGGTCCGGCAAGCCGGTCGGGAAAATGCGGCGCGAGGCGTCGATCCTCGCTCATCTTGGTGACGCGCGCACGGCGCGGCTGCTGCCCGCGCTGCCACGACTGCGGCCGACTGTCGATGCGCAAACCGGCGTGCAGATGCCCGACGGAAGCTGGCTGCATCTGTTCGAGCATATCGACGGCCGTCCCGGCTTGCCGGACGACGCGCACGGGGGAGCGACCGATGCGATGCGCACGCTCGCGCATCTGCATACGGCGCTGGCCGCGATACCGGCAAGCGAAGCCGCGCCGCTCGCATGGCTGTTGTCCCGTCATGCGCGTGTCGCGGCGCGTGCGATGCCGTTGCTGCCGGGCGATCTGCGCGACGCCTACGACACGGTGATCCGACGGATCGGCATACATCTCGAAGCGGCAGCCGCGTGGCTCACGGGGCCGGTGCATTGGCTGCACGGCGACTATCACGCGGGCAACCTGCTGTATGTCGGCAACGCGGTGAACGGCGTGCTGGATTTCGACGATGTGGGGCAGGGAGCGCAATGGCTCGAAGCGGCCTTTGCGTCGTTCGCGCTGTCGCGCGATGCGGGCCGGGATGACGGCTTCGTGTTCGATCGCGGGCGATGGAAGGCCGGTCTGGAGACCTATGCGGCGACACGGTCGGATGCGGCGCCGGATTGGCTGCGCGATAACGACGATGCGCTGATGACGTTGTTCTGCGCGGACCAGACGCTGATCCATCTCGAAGCGGCGCAGCGGGGCCTATGGATGCCGGGCCCTGGCATCGGATTCCTCGGCGGCTGGCGCCAGTTGCTGGACGGGGCGGTGCCCGCGGGTTAGCCGGCCGTCGCGTCAGCGCTGGCGGTTCAGGAACAGCCGCACGGCCTCGACCGTGTTCGGCCGCGCATCGCCGTGCCGCGATCCGTCGTGCAGGCAGAACAGCACGTCGCGATGCTGTGCCGTGCACGCGTCGACATGCGCGCACATCGCGTCGAACAGCGCCTGCGGCGACGGCGCCGGCCGCTGCCAGTCGTCCAGGATCGCGGTCCAGCCCGTGTGTTCGCGTGGCAGGCGCGCGAGCACGGCGGCGCGATCGTCCCGCGGCATCAACCCGTACGGAAGACGCAGCGGGATCGCGTTCGGTGCGGGAAGGCCGGCGCGGCGGTAGACGTCGCGAATCAGCGCGTCGGTCGTGTCGATCTCGTCGACGAGTGCGGCGTCAGCGAGCGCGCCCGGTTTCGCGTGCGAATAGGTGTGATTGCCGAGCCGGTGGCCTTCGCGCACGATTCTCGTCGCGACGTCGAGTGTGTCCGCCAGGTGTTGGCCGAGCACGAAGAAGGTCGCCGTGCACGAGGCGTCGCGCAGCACGTCGAGCAGCGCGGGCGTCGAGGGACCGGGGCCGTCGTCGAAACTGAGGTGAATGGAGATCATCGGTTGCTCGGGCCGCTCACTGAACCGGCTCGATGGCCAGCGGGCATCTGCCGACCGGACGCAGCCCGGTGCCGGTCCATTCGTAGAAGAACCGGGCCGCTTTCGCGTTGCCGGCGTCGCAATCGTCGTTGAAGCAGCCGGCCACGATCAGCAGCCTGCTGCCGGCTCGGAAGTCGACGCGCTCGTCGTCGTTGCCCATTACGCCCGAGATGGCCTTCACGCCGGGCATCGTGTACGTCGCGCCCGTGTTCTTGTCGACGATCGCGAAATTTCGGCAATCCGTTCCGCAACCCCAGATCGCGACGCGATAGTGACCGGCAAAATTGGCCGGTTGCGCGAATTCGTCGCGAATGACGGTGCGGTACAGGCGCGCCTCCTTGCTGGTGAGCCGGGGCGCGGCGGCCGGTTTGTGTGGTGTGCGGGCGGCGGCCGGTACCGGATAGCGATCGAACGAAGGCGAGGTACAGGACGCGGCAGCCGTGGTGGCGGGCGCAGCCTCGACAGCCTCCGCAGCACCGACGCCGCCCATCAGCGCAGTGGATGCGCCGGCGATCAGCAGAAATCGATGGGCAGGCGCCACGCGAATGTCCTTCGTGTTCGAGGTGAATGTCGAGCCGCAGCCGCCGAACGGCCGGCGACGACGATTCTATGACGCTTCGCGCGGGCTGGCGACACGGCACGGTGGTTGCGCACCTGCCGATCCGGCGATGCCGCGCGGAATCGTCCGTCAAGCATCGTCAAATCGCCGCGATATATCACGATGCCTGACGTTTCATGCGGCTTCGAAGGCTGTCATGCCCCGCTCGATTGCGTATCCTTGAATGCGATTCGCGGTATTCACGCAGTCACAACCGGGAGGCTTTACATGAATGCACGTCTTTACCGCGCGACCGTTGCCGGCGCGCTGATCGGATTGCTCGCGCCGTTTTCGGTCGCCCATGCGCAACTGGGCGACGTCCTGAAACAGGTCGGCGGTGGCGGCGATTCGGGCGGCAGCGCGGGCGGGGTGCTCGGCAACCTCGGCGGCCTTGGCGGCGCGCTGACGGGCGGCGGCGGTGCGTCGCTGACGCCGGGCAGCACCGGCAACGTCGCGGGCCTGCTGCAGTTCTGCATCCAGAACAACTATCTTGGCGGCGCAACGGGCAGCGGCGCATCGTCGGTGAAGGACGCGCTGCTCGGCAAGCTCGGCGGCACCGCGTCCGCGTCGTCCGACAGTGGCTATACGAGCGGTGCGAGCGGGATTCTCGACGCAGGCAACGGCAGCAAGCTCGACCTGAGCGGCGGCGGCCTGAAGCAGCAGGTGACCAAGCAGATCTGCGACAAGGTGCTGACGCAGGCCAAGTCGCTGCTGTAAGCCGATCGGCACGCATCGCGCGTGCCGACGCCGGGGGCGGTGCGCAGTCGCCGCCGCCCGTCAGGCATTCCAGCCGTGACGTTCGTCACGGCGAAAAGCACGTCGCGGGAGTCGATGCCGCGACCCGTGCAAGGCGCAAGGCGGCGACTGCGCGGCTCAATCCGCCAGCCGCTTGTCCGCGAGCGCCTTGCAGCAGTCTTCGTACACCCATTGCACGAGTTTTGCCCGATAGTCGAGATCGTCCGTATCGACGATTTCCTCGACCGCGTCGCGCGCCCACGACGCGTCGACGAACCCCGCATGCCGCTTCGCGATGTCCTGCGCGAGCGCCGCGAGCTTGGCGACCGACAGCCAGTCGGCCTGGCGGTGATGGCGGTCGAGCCAGCGGTGCGCGGCCTGCACCTGGAACGCGGCGTCCGGCCATGATTCGTTGAGGTAAAACGCGCCGAGGTTGCCGCAGGTGAGCCAGCAAAGCAGCTCCAGGCGGTCTTGCGAGCCGAGGGTATGGGATGCGTCGGACATGGCAGCGCTCACGAAGTGCGTCGATTCCGGGCGGCGCCGGCCGTAAAGGGCCGATGCCGATAATAAAAACATAGCACGATGCGGGCCCGGCCGCGCACCCGGGCGGATGCTGACGTGGCGGCGGCCCGACGAATGCCGCGCCGGCCACGCGCGGCGGGCGGCGCAGCAACGGCGTGATGGCGTGCCGGCCCTTTCGAATCGCTGTCATTCGTCACACCAGTCACCGAAACGCTCGCTAGAATGGCGGCTTCCCTGGAGGCGGAAAACGATGAAAATCTACGACCAGTTCTACATCGACGGCGCATGGCGCAAACCGGCCGGCACCGGCACGATCGACGTGATCGATTCGGGCACCGAAGCCGTGATCGGCCGGATTCCCGAGGGCGTCGCGTCCGACGCGCAGGACGCGATCCGTGCGGCGCGCGCGGCGTTCGATGCGTGGGCGGCCACGCCGGCCGCGACGCGCGCGGGCTACCTGCGCAAGATCGTCGAGCGCCTGCAGGCGCGCAGCGAGGAACTCGCGCAGTCGATCACCGGCGAAGTCGGCATGCCGATCAAGCTGTCGCGCGCGATCCAGGTCGGCGGCCCGATCTACAACTGGAAGGCGTACGCGAAGCTGGCCGAATCGTTCGAATTCGAGGCGCAGGTCGGCAATTCGCTGGTGGTGCGCGAGCCGGTCGGCGTCGTCGCGGCGATCACGCCGTGGAACTACCCGCTCAACCAGGTCACGCTGAAGGTCGCGCCGGCGCTCGCGGCCGGCTGCACGGTGGTGCTCAAGCCGTCCGAAGTCGCGCCGCTCAACGCGTTCATGCTCGCCGAAGCGATCCACGAGGCCGGGCTGCCGGCCGGCGTGTTCAACCTCGTGTGCGGGTACGGCCCGGTCGTCGGCGAGGTGCTGGCCACCGATCCGGACGTCGACATGGTGTCGTTCACCGGCTCGACGCGCGCGGGCAAGCGCGTGGCCGAGCTGGCGGCCGCGGGCGTCAAGCGCGTCGCGCTGGAGCTGGGCGGCAAGTCGGCGTCGGTGATCCTCGACGATGCCGATTTCGCGACGGCGGTGAAGGGCACGGTCAACGCGTGCTACCTGAACGCGGGGCAGACCTGCTCCGCGCATACGCGGATGCTGGTGCCGGAAGCGCGCTACGAAGAGGCGCGCGAGCTCGCGAAGGCCGCGGCCGAAGCGTACGTCGCGGGCGACCCGCGGCAGGAGGCGACGCGCCTCGGCGCGCTGGCGTCGGCCGCGCAGCAGCAGCGCGTGCAGGCGTACATCCAGCGCGGCATCGACGAAGGCGCGGAACTCGTGACGGGCGGCACCGGCTTGCCGGAAGGGCTCGCGAAGGGCTTCTTCGTGAAGCCGACCGTGTTCGGCCGGGTCGATCCGAAAGCGACGATCGCGCAGGAAGAGATCTTCGGGCCGGTGCTGTCGATCATCACCTATCGCGATGAAGATGAGGCCGTGCGGATCGCGAACGATTCGCCGTACGGGCTCGGCGGCGCGGTGTGGGCCGGCAGCGACGAACGCGCGATGCGCGTCGCGCGCCGCATCCGCACCGGGCAGGTCGACATCAACGGCGGCACGTGGAACGGCGCCGCGCCGTTCGGCGGCTTCAAGCAGTCGGGGTATGGCCGCGAGAACGGCGTGTACGGGCTCGACGAGTATCTCGAGTACAAGTCGATGCAGTTGAAGCCGGCGAAGCCGGCCTGAACGCCGCGCGCGGCCCGAACCGGAAAAACGGCACGCTTGCGTGCCATTTTTTATTGACGGCCGTCAAGGTGCGCGGCGGTGGATCGTCGATCATCGCGGTTCCGATGTTCCGACGAGGTTTCAGATGACCGTACGCACTTCCTTTCCGCCGCTGACGATCCGCGGCCGCACCTTGCTGCCCGTCGTGCAGGGCGGCATGGGCGTCGGCATCTCCGCGCACCGGCTGGCGGGCAGCGTCGCGCGCGAAGGCGCGGTCGGCACGATCGCGAGCATCGACCTGCGTCACCATCATGCGGATCTGCTCGCGCGGTGTCGCGCGCAACCCGATCGCGCGACGCTCGAGGCGGCGAACCTCGACGCGCTCGCGCGCGAGATCCGTCTCGCGAAAACGTACAGCGAAGGGCGCGGGATGATCGCGGTCAACGTGATGAAGGCGGTGAGCGCGCAGGCGGACTACGTGCGGGTCGCGTGCGACGAGGGCGCGGATGCGATCGTGATGGGCGCGGGCCTGCCGCTCGACCTGCCCGACCTCACGCAAGGGCACGACATCGCGCTGATCCCGATCCTGTCGGACAGCCGCGGGATCGCGCTGGTGCTGAAGAAGTGGATGAAGAAGGGGCGCCTGCCCGATGCGATCGTGATCGAGCATCCGGCGCACGCGGGCGGGCACCTCGGCGTCACGCAGATCGACGACATGCACGACGCCCGCTTCGATTTCGCACGCGTGCTGGACGAGGCCGCGCAGGTGATGGCGTCGCTCGGCATCGCCCGCGACACGATCCCGCTGATCGTGGCCGGCGGGATCAACAGTCACGACACGGTGCGCGCGGCGTTCGCGGCCGGCGCGAATGGCGTGCAGGTCGGGACGCCGTTCGCGGTGACCGAAGAGGGCGACGCGCATCCGCACTTCAAGCGCGTGCTTGCCGATGCGACGCCCGACGACATCGTCGAATTCGTCAGCGTGACGGGCCTGCCCGCGCGTGCGGTGAAGACGCCGTGGCTCGATCGTTACCTGCGCAACGAGACGCGCATCCGCAACAAGCTCGGCGCGTTCAAGCAGCGCTGCCCGACCGCGCTCGAATGCCTGAGCGTATGCGGGCTGCGCGACGGCATCGAGAAGTTCGGCCACTTCTGCATCGACACGCGGCTCGCGGCCGCGCTGCGCGGCGACGTCGCGAACGGGCTGTTCTTCCGCGGCCGCGAAGCCTTGCCGTTCGGCCGTGCGATCCGCAGCGTGCGCGATCTGCTCGACCTGCTGCTGACGGGAAGTGCGACCGAGCCTGCGGCAAACCGTCCCACGTTTACGCTGGCTTGACCAATATCAAGATGACGAAAAGACCCTACAGGGAGAATGGAAACCATTCTTTGGGGGTCCGTACCATGCATAAAACGATTCGAACTTGTGTCACCGCCGCCGTCGTCGCGGCCGCCATCGCGATGCCGTCGCTGTCGCACGCGGCGTCGCCGGGCGACGGCATCAACCAGGGTGACGTACTGGTCCGGCTGCGCGCGATCAGCATCCAGCCGAACGAGCGCGCGAGCGATACGCTCGGCGCGATCAACACGGGCGTGAACAACGCGATCGTGCCCGAGCTCGACTTCACGTACATGATCCGCGACTACCTCGGCGTCGAGCTGATCCTCGGCACGTCGCGGCATCAGCTGACGTCGAGCCTCGGCAATCTCGGCGGCGTGGGCGTGCTGCCGCCGACGCTCTTGCTGCAGTATCACTTCAACCATGCGGGCAAGGTGCGCCCGTACGTCGGCGCCGGGTTGAACTACACGTACTTCTACAACAACGGGCTCAACGTCGGCGGGGAGGGCGTGTCGATCAACAAGAGCAGCTTCGGCCCCGCGCTGCAGTTCGGCGTGGACGTGCAGTTGACCAAGAAGGTGTTCATGAACGTCGACGTGAAGAAGATCTGGATGAGCACCGATGCGACGCTGGGCGACAAGGGCATCGGCACGCTGCACATCGATCCGCTGATCGTTGGCGTGGGCGTGGGGATGAAGTTCTAGACGCGACGGAACAAGAACAGAGTTGGGGTTGGCGGCATGGCGGTCTGCATGCCGCTTTTTTTTATGGGCGGTCGCTTTACAGCTTGTCGTACTGGAAGCGCATCGCGGTGCCTTCGCGCGTGATGCGCTCCCACACCGCGCGCTTTTCGTCGTCGCTCAGGAACACCCAGTTCGAGACTTCGGCGGCCGTGCGGCCGCAGCCCTTGCAGACTTCGTCGAAGAGCGTCGAGCACACGCCGATGCAGGGGCTGTCGGGAAGATCGTGAAGATTGGAGGCCATCGGGAGGGTTCGCGCAATTGAATCGTCAGCCGCCATTTTAATGCATCGCGGCGGCCCGGCCGGACGCTCGCGCCGGCGTGCTGTTCCGGTGCGGGAGCGTGACAGTTGGGCCGTGCGTCGGGCGCGGTCGCCGGGCGGCCGCATGCGGCGTGCGAACGCAGCTTCGCCGCTGTCCGTTTTTCCCGGTGGACAGCCGCCGATTACCCGATAGAATTCCCCCGGAACGCCCCGCCGCACGGGCGGCTCGACCGACCGGCGGCGGGAATCTGTTCCGTTTGCGCGACACCGGCATGATTTTTTTGTGACGGGGCGCGAATGATGGTAGTTTTCGGGGTTTTCGAGGGGCGGTGCGCCAGAATGCGCCGCCATGACGAGGCAGACGGCAGCCGGGCAACGTGTCCGGCCGGAGGGAGAACGGGATGAAAGCAAAGGTAGTGGGCCGGTTCGCAGCGCTCGCGCTGTGCGTGGGTGCGTCGGCGGCAGCGGCGAAGGATACGCAGCTCAATATCTATAACTGGTCGGACTACATTGCGAAGGACACGATCCCGAACTTCGAGAAGCAGGCGGGTGTCAAGGTCCGCTACGACAACTACGACAGCGACGACACGCTGCAGGCGAAGCTGCTGACGGGCAGCTCGGGCTACGACATCGTCGTGCCGACCAGCAACTACGCGGGCAAGCAGATTGCCGCCGGCATCTTCGCGCCGCTCGACAAGTCGAAGCTGCCGAACCTCAAATATCTCGATCCGCAACTGATGGCGCTCGTCGCCGGCGCGGACCCGGGCAACAAGTACTCGGTGCCCTGGGCATACGGCACGACCGGCCTCGCGTACAACCTGACGAAGGCGCAGCAGGCGCTCGGCAAGGTGCCGCTCGACAACTGGGACATCCTGTTCAAGCCGGAAAATCTCGCGAAGCTGAAGACCTGCGGCGTGTCGGTGCTCGACGCACCCGACCAGATGTTCGCGGCGACGCTGCACTACATCGGCAAGGACCCGATGAGCACGAACCCGGCCGACTACAAGGCCGCGATGGACGTGCTGAAGAAGATCCGTCCGTACATCACGCAATTCAACTCGTCGGGCTACATCAACGACCTGGTCGGCGGCGACATCTGCTTCGCGTTCGGCTGGTCGGGCGACGTCGTGATCGCGAAGCATCGCGCAATCGAGGCGAAGAAGCCGTACAAGGTCGAGTACTACATTCCGAAGGGCGGCGCGCCGGTGTGGTTCGACGTGATGGCGATCCCGAAGGATGCGAAGAACAAGGAAGCCGCGCTGCAGTGGATCAACTACATCGAGGATCCGAAGGTGCACGCGGCGATCACCAACGCGGTGTACTACCCGAGCGCCAACGCCGAGGCACGCAAGTACGTGCGGCCCGACGTCGCGAACGACCCGGCCGTGTATCCGCCGGCCGACGTCGTGAAGACGCTGTTCCTGCTCAAGCCGCTGCCGCCTGAAATCCAGCGTCTGCAGACGCGTCTGTGGACCGAGCTGAAGTCGGGCCGCTGACGCGAGCCGAAGTGAATCAGCAGTCATGAAGCCCCTGGTGCCCCCGGGGGCTTTGTTCGTCTAACGCAGGAGAGAAGCAGCACATCATGAATAGCCAGTCGGGCGCGCCGGTCGCGGGCGCGCCGTTCTCCGTTTCCTCCTCCGGCGCCGATGCGCGCGCCGAGAACTTTGTCCAGATCGTCGACGTCGTCAAGAAATTCGGCGACACCGAAGCCGTGCGCAGCGTCAACCTGACCGTGCGCCAGGGCGAGCTGTTCGCGCTGCTCGGCAGCTCGGGCTGCGGCAAGTCGACGTTGCTGCGGATGCTCGCGGGCCTCGAGACGGTCACGTCGGGCAAGATCCTGATCGACGGCGAGGACCTCGCGCAGATGCCGCCGTACAAGCGGCCCGTGAACATGATGTTCCAGTCGTATGCGCTGTTCCCGCACATGTCGGTCGAGTCGAACGTCGCGTTCGGGCTGAAGCAGGAAGGCACGCCGAAGGCCGAGCTGAAGGCGCGCGTCGCATCCGCGCTCGAACTCGTGCAGATGGGCAAGTACGCGAAGCGCAAGCCGCATCAACTCTCCGGCGGCCAGCAGCAGCGTGTTGCGTTGGCCCGCTCGCTGGTCAAGCGCCCGAAGCTGCTGCTGCTCGACGAGCCGATGTCCGCGCTCGACAAGCAGATTCGCCAGCGTACCCAGATCGAGCTCGTCAATATCCTGAACAAGGTCGGTGTCACCTGCATCATGGTCACGCACGACCAGGAAGAGGCGATGACGATGGCGAACCGCCTCGCGGTGATGAGCGAAGGCCAGATCGTGCAGATCGGCTCGCCGAACGAAGTGTACGAATACCCGAACAGCCGCTTCTCGGCCGAATTCATCGGCTCGACGAACCTGTTCGACGGCGTGACGGTCGAGGACGAACCCGATCACGTGTACATCGAATCGCCGGAACTGCCGAGCCGGCTGTACGTGAGTCACGGGATCTCCGGCCCGCTCGGGATGCCGGTCACCGTGTCGGTGCGCCCCGAGCGGATCGCGCTCACGCGCAAGCCGCCCGAAGGCGCGTTCAACTGGGCGCGCGGCCGGATCAGCAACGTCGCGTACATGGGCGGCTATTCGCTGTATCACGTGAAGCTCGACGGCGGCAAGACGGTGATCGCGAACGTGTCGAGCCTCGCGATTTCCGAACTCGACACGCCGGCGCTCGGCGACGAGATCTACGTGCGCTGGAGCGCGACCGCCGGCGTGGTGCTGACGTCATGAACGCGTTCAAGTCCCTGCTCGAGTGGCCGGTGCGGCGCTTCAACCTGACGGGCGCCACGGCGGTCGTGGCCGGGCCGTTCACGTGGCTCGTGCTGTTCTTCCTCGTTCCGTTCGTGCTGGTCGTGAAGATCAGCTTCGCGGAGCTGCAGCTCGGTATCCCGCCGTATACGGAGCTCGCGTCGTACGCGGACGGCGTCGTGCACATCGCGCTGAACCTGTCGCACTACGCGTTCCTGTTCACGGACAGCCTGTATTTCGCGACCTACGTGAACTCGGTGTGGGTCGCCGCGATCACGACGCTGCTGTGCTTGCTGCTCGGCTATCCGATGGCGTACTACATCGCGCGCTCGAACCCGGCCACCCGCAACCTGCTGATGATGGGCGTGATGCTGCCGTTCTGGACGTCGTTCCTGATCCGCGTGTATGCGTGGATCGGCATCCTGAAGAACAACGGGCTGCTGAACAACTTCCTGATGTGGATCGGGCTCACGCATACGCCGATCGAGCTGTACCGCACCAACTACGCGGTATACATCGGGATGGTGTATTCGTACCTGCCGTTCCTCGTGATGCCGCTCTATGCGCACCTCGTGAAGATGGACCTGCGCCTGCTCGAAGCCGCTTACGACCTCGGCGCGAAGCCGTGGAAGGCGTTCGTGCAGATCACGCTGCCGCTGTCGAAGAACGGCATCATCGCGGGCTGCCTGCTGGTGTTCATCCCGGCGGTCGGCGAGTACGTGATTCCGGAGCTGCTCGGCGGCGCGAATACGCTGATGATCGGCCGCGTGATGTGGAACGAGTTCTTCAACAACGCGGACTGGCCGATGGCGTCTGCCGTGACCTGCGCGATGGTGCTGCTGCTGCTCGTGCCGATGGCGATGTTCCAGCACTTCCAGGCGAAGGAACAGGGAGGCCGTCGATGAAGCCGAATCGCTACCTGCAGTTCGCGGCGCTGTTCGTCGGCTTTGCGTTCCTGTACATCCCGATCATCAGCCTGATCGTCTATTCGTTCAACGAGTCGAAGCTCGTCACCGTGTGGTCGGGCTTCTCGTTCCGCTGGTACGCGGCGCTCGTCGAGGACGACGAGCTGCTGACGGCCGCGTGGCTGTCGCTGAAGATCGGCGTGCTGACCGCGTTCGCGTCGGTGTTCATCGGCACGTGGGCCGGCTTCGTGCTCGCGCGGATGGGGCGCTTTCGCGGCTTCGCGCTGTTCAGCGGGATGATCAACGCGCCGCTCGTGATTCCCGAGGTGATCCAGGGGATCTCGCTGCTGCTGCTGTTCATCGAGCTGGCGAAGTGGATCGGCTGGCCGGCCGAGCGCGGCGTGTTCACGATCTGGCTCGGCCACGTGATGCTGTGCATCTCGTACGTCGCGATCATCGTGCAGTCGCGCGTGCGCGAGCTGAATCCATCGCTGGAAGAAGCCGCGCTCGATCTCGGCGCGACGCCGCTGAAGGTGTTCTTCACGATCACGCTGCCGCTGATCTCGCAGGCGCTGATCGCGGGCTGGCTGCTGTCGTTCACGCTGTCGATCGACGATCTGGTGCTGTCGGCGTTCCTGTCGGGCCCCGGCTCGACGACGCTGCCGCTCGTCGTGTTCTCGCGCGTGCGCCTTGGCCTGAACCCGGAGATGAACGCGCTCGCGACGCTGTTCATCATCGCGGTGACGGCCGGCGTCGTGATCGCGAACTTCGTGATGCTGCGTCAGGAGCGCAAGCGGCTGGCGGGGTTCGCGGCCTGACACGCCGATTGCGGCCATCATGAAAAACGCCCGGTGCCGACGACGAGTCGGGCCGGGCGTTTCGTTTTGGCGGTGCGCAACGATCGCCGGCGCGTCGCCGTCGTTCATGCGCCGAACGCCGCCTTGGCCAGCAAGCCGAGCGCGACGCACACGAGCACGGCCGCAAAACCGGCCTGCACATGCCGCGCGGCGAGGTGGCGCGACGCACCGCGGCCGGCGGCCATGCCGAGCGCGGTCGCGACGGTGAACCACAGCGTCACGTCGAGTGGCGCGCGCGTGCCCGACACGAGCGTCGCGAGCACGCCGCCGGTGCCGACCAGCGCGATCACCATCAGCGACGTCGCGACCACCCCATGCATCGACACGTTCGTGAACTTGCGCAGCATCGGCACGATCACGAAACCGCCGCCGACGCCGAGCAGCCCCGTCATCAAGCCCGTGACCGCGCCGGTCGACGCCAGCGCGATGCCTACGGGCCACGACCACACGAGCCGGCCCGTGTCGGGATTCACGCGGCCGACGCACAGCGGCGACGTGTCCGTATCGGTCGCCTGCCGCCGCAGCGCCTGCCGCAACAGGCGAGCGGCGACGACCAGCATCGTCAGCGCGAACAGCGTGAGCAGCAGGCGCTGCGGCAGCACGTGCGCGAGCCGCACGCCGAGCGTGGTCAGCGGCACGCCGGCCACCGCCATCAGCAGCGCCGCGCGGTAGCGCACGAGCCCGCGGCGAAAACCTTCGAGCGCGCCGAGCGCGGCGCTGCCCGCCACTGCGACGAGCGCGACGGGCGTGGCCTGCTGCATCGGCCAGCTCATCCCGACGACGAGCGCGGGCACCGCGAGAATGCCGCCGCCGGCGCCGGTCAGGCCGAGCACGGCGCCGACGAAGCCGCCGAGTACGAGGGAAATCAGCATGACGTCATCGCGCTCCGGTCACCGTGCGATCGCGGGCTTCGCGAGCCATTCGCGGCCCTTGAGCATCGCCTTCCAGTAGAGCGGCGGCAGCACGCGCTCCTTGAGCAGCCACGCGAGCCGCGACGGGCGCGTGCCGTCGATCAGCCACGCGGGGAAGGTCGGCGCGACCTTGCCGCCGTACAGGAATTCGGCGAGCACGATCTTGCCGCGCTCGACGGTGAGCGGACACGAGCCGTAGCCGTCGTAGGTGGCGTCGCCGTGCGCGCGGCCGAGCGATGCAAGCAGGTTGTGCGCGACGACGGGCGCCTGCTTGCGGGCGGCCGCGGCCGTTTTCGCGTTGGTCGTGTTGGTGACGTCGCCCAGCGCGTAGATGTCCTCGAACTGCTTGTGGCGCAGCGTCGCCGGATCAACGTCGATCCAGCCGGCCGCGTCGGCGAGCGGGCTTGCGCGCACGAAGTCCGGCGCCTTCTGCGGCGGCACGACGTGGATCATGTCGAACGACCGCTCGACGGTTGCCTTGCCGCCGTCGGGCAGCGCGCGCGAGAACGTCGCACGGCGCGCGGGCCCGTCGATCGCGACGAGGTTGTGGCCGAACGACAGTGCGATGTCGTAGCTTTTCACGTACTCCATCAGCGCGGGTACGTAATCGGCGACGCCGAACAACGCGCCGCCTGCATTCAGGAATTCGACGTTCGCGGCGTCGAGGCGCCCCGTGCGCCGCCAGTGATCGCACGACAGGTACATCGCCTTTTGCGGCGCGCCCGCGCACTTGATCGGCATCGGCGGCTGCGTGAAGAGCGCATTGCCGCCGCGGAACGCGCGCACGAGTTCCCACGTGTACGGCGCGAGATCGTAGCGGTAGTTCGACGTGACGCCGTTGTGGCCGAGCGTGTCGGCGAGGCCGTCGATCGCGTGCCAGTCGAGCTTGAGCCCCGGGCACACGACGAGCTTGCGATAACCGATGCGCCGGCAGCCGTCGAGCACCACGACGTGCGCGCCGGGCTCGAAGCCCGCGACGGCGGCCCGGATGCGGTGTACACCGCGCGGCAGCACGTCGGTCATCGGCCGCGCGGTGGTGCCGGGCTGGAACACGCCCGCGCCGACCATCGTCCAGCCGGGCTGGTAATAGTGGACGTCGGCGGGATCGATCACCGCGATGTCGAGCGACGCGTCGCGCGCGAGCAGGCTCGACGCGACCGCGATGCCGGCGGCACCCGCGCCGACGATCACGATGTCGTGCCGTGCGTCGACGGCCGGCGCCGTGTGGCGGCTGTTTTGCGTGACACGCGATGCAAGCGCGCTCAGGTCGTAGCCGGCCGGGCCGGCGGTGGCGACGAGGTCGTCCAGCGGACGCAGCCCCGCCTGCGACAGCGCCCACAGCGTGGCCGAGCGCGTGCCGCTGCGGCAGTACGCGAGCACGGGCCCGTCGAGCGACGCGACGAGCGCGCCGAACTGCGCAGCCTGGTCGTCGGTCACCTTGCCGGTATCGACCGGCAGGTAATGCACGTCGATACCGAGCGGCGCGGCGGCCGCGCGGATCTCGGTGACGGTCGGCTGGTCGGCGCCTTCGCCGTCGGGCCGGTTGCAGATGATCGCGCGGATGCCCGCCGCGTGAAGCGCGGGCAGGTCGGCCGCCGCGATCTGCGGCGAGACCGACAGCGTGTCGGTCAGCTTGCGGAGGGTGGTCATGTCGGGGTTCTCGGTGGGGTGCGGGCGCTCAGATCGCGTCGAGCGGAATCTTCAGGTAGCGCACGCCGTTGTTCTCGGGCTCGGGCAGGTGGCCGGCGCGCATGTTGACCTGCACGGACGGCAGCATCAGCACGGGCATGTCGAGCGTCGCGTCGCGCGCGGTGCGCATCGCGACGAAATCGTCCTCGCTCACGCCGTCCTTCACGTGCACGTTCGCGCGGCGCTGCTCGGCGACGGTCGTCACGAACTGCACGTCGCGGCCGCCCGGCTGATAGTCGTGGCACAGGTACAGGCGCGTGTCGGGCGGCAGCGCCAGCACGCGCGCGATCGAGCGGTACAGCGTGCGCGCGTCGCCGCCGGGGAAGTCGCAGCGGGCCGTGCCGTAGTCGGGCATGAACAGCGTGTCGCCGACGAACGCCGCGCGCTGCGTCGCGTCGTCCACGCAGTAGGTCATGCACGCGGGCGTGTGGCCCGGCGTGTGCAGCGCGCGGATCGTCAGCGCGCCGAGCGCGAGCGTGTCGCCGTCGTCGACGAGCCGGTCGAACTGGCGGCCGTCTTCCGCAAAGCCCGGCCCTGCGTTGAACAGCGTGCCGAACACGTGCTGCACGCGGCGCACGTGCGAACCGATCGCGATCTGGCCGCCGACCCGTGCTTTAAGGTACGGCGCAGCCGACAGATGGTCGGCATGAACATGCGTCTCCAGCAGCCAGTGCACGGTCGCGCCGAGTTCGGCGACGCGCGCGATCAGCCGGTCGGCGCTGGCGGTGCGCGTGCGGCCGGATTTCGGGTCGTAGTCGAGCACGCTGTCGATCAGCGCGCATGCGCGGCTCGCGGTATCGAGCAGGAGATAGCTGACGGTGTGGGTGGCCGGGTCGAAAAAGCCTTCGATCGACAGGGCGGGGGCGTTGCTCACGGGGTGTCCTCGAACGGGGTTCTGCATCTGCAATCGCGGTCTTTGTTTCAAGAAGCGTGCCAGTCTGTGGCGCAGCATCCGCCGATGTGGCAGGGGCTTGATTCAGCACGGGTTTTCGGGGCGTCGGCGGCCCTGAGAAGGTGGCGGCGACATCCGGCGGCAGACGAGGACTGCCACAGCTGGCAGTGTCGTGGCAGAATTGGCAGCCAGCCTGGCAGTCCGTCCGGGCGCCCCTTCGCCGAGCGAGCCGCCGCATGAATCCGCACGACACCATTCCGATCGTCCCTGTTCCGCGCCGCGACGCGATGCCGGATGTCCACGCACTCGTCGCGTATCTCGAGCAGGACCCGCAGCCGATGATCGTGGTCGACCCCGACTACCGCATCCTCGCGGCGAACGATGCGTATCGGCGCCAGTTCGGCGTGGCCGGCGTCGAGCACGTGGGCCGGCACTGTTTCCAGGTGTCGCACCACTACGACGTGCCGTGCGACCAGGCCGGCGAGCATTGCCCGATGAAGCAGGCGCTCGAGTCGCGCGGGCTGAACCGCGTGCTGCACATCCATCACACGCCGCGCGGCCCCGAGCATGTCGACGTCGAGCTGCGGCCGATCTTCGATGCACACGGCAACGTGATCGCGTATGTCGAGCGGCTGACGACCGTGCGCAGCGCATCGGCGCAGCCGAGCGCGGAAGGGCTCGTCGGCGGCTCGGACGCGTTCAACGCGGCGCTCGGCGCATTGCAGCGCGTGGCGCCGTCGACACTGCCGGTGTTGCTGCTCGGTGAATCGGGCACCGGCAAGGAGTTGTTCGCCCGCGCGCTGCACGAGGCGAGCGACCGCGCAATGGGGCCGTTCGTCGTCGTCGATTGCTCGGGGATCGCCGAGACGCTGTTCGAGAGCGAACTGTTCGGCTACGAGAAGGGCGCGTTCACCGGCGCGAACCAGCGCAAGCCGGGCCTCGTCGAAACTGCGCAGGGCGGCACGCTGTTTCTCGACGAGATCGGCGACGTGCCGCTGCCGATGCAGGTGAAGCTGCTGCGGCTGATCGAATCGGGCACGTTCCGGCGCGTGGGCGGCGTCGAGGCGCTGCGTGCGGATTTCCGGCTGGTCGCGGCCACGCACAAGCCGCTGCGCGAGATGATCGACGACGGCCGGTTCCGGCAGGATCTTTACTACCGGATCAACGCTTTTCCGATCCCGCTGCCGGCGCTGCGCGAACGGCAGGGCGACGTCGCGCTGCTGGCCGAATCGATCCTGCGGCGGATCGCGAATGCGCGCGGCAAGGCGGGCGACGCGAATGCACGGCCATTCACGCTGACCGAGCGCGCGCGGGCATGCCTCGATGCGTATGCGTGGCCCGGCAACATCCGCGAGCTGCGCAACGTGCTTGAACGCGCGTGCCTGTTCGCGGACGACGGGACGATCCGCGTCGAACATCTGCCGGCCGAACTCGTCGCGGCAGCGGCGGTGCCTCACGCGCAGACGGCCGACGCGCGCGGCGTGTCGGATGCTGAGCTGGTTCGTATCACGCGCACGTTCGACGGCACGCGCAAGGCGCTGGCCGAACAACTCGGATTGAGCGAGCGGACGCTGTACCGGCGGATGAGGGCGCTCGGGCTCGGCTCGCGCGAGCGCTGAACGGGCGGGTCGCGCGCGGCTGGCGGCGGCACGCGGCTTTGCCGATAATGGCGCGTTCGATTTCAGCGCTTTCGCTCCCGCCGATGAAAAGACATGCCCTTTCGCGTTGCCTGTGGCTCGCAGTCACAGCGCTGGCCAGCCCGGCGCATGCCGCCGACTACACGTGGACCGATGCGGCCGGCGCGCACGTGGTGACGCTCGCCAGAACCGCGTCCGGCGACGACGTCGAGCTCAAGGTGTCCGCGACGCTCGACGGCCACCCCGACTGGACGGTGCGTGACTACGTGAAGGATTGCCCGGTCGACGTGATTCTCGATGTCGTGCCGAAGTCGATCGAAATGCGCGACCTGCTCGGCAACGGCCGCAAGCAGTTCCTGTTCGCGTACAAGATTGGTTGCCGGGGGGACGTGAGCGCCGATCAGGTCAAGTACTTCCTGGTCGACGCGGGCACGAAATACGTGCTGCGCGGCGAGGAAACCGTGACGATCAACGGCAAGTTCGTCGACGGCGGCGCGGCGCCCGTGCCGAACGCGGACCTGAAGGCGCAGCCCGCGTTTCTGCGTTACATGACGCAGCGCTGGCGCGGGATCAGCATGCGCAACGATTAGGCGGATGCTGACCACCGTGCGCGCGATGCCGGCTCCCCATGGTGAAACGGGCGGCACACGGGAAACCCGCGTGCCGCGCGCCCGTCACGCGATCAGCGCACCGGCGCCAACTGCGCCATCGCTGCGCGCACGAAACCGAGCAGCGTGTCGTCGGTCCACGAATCCTTCGTCAGCGCCGGCTCGTTCATCAGCGCGTGGCGGAATTTCGCGTGCGTGGCCGGATCGTGGCCCGCGTAGCTGCAGAACAGCTCGAGCCAGCGCTGCGCGAGCGCGCGGCCTTGCGGCGAATCGGGCTGCGCGCCCGCATCGATCGCGTCGCGTACGTCGGCCATCAGTTGCGGCCATTCCATCGAGCGTTCGCGGTAGTGCGCCCGCATGAAGCGGATCTCGTCCGGCTCCAGATACTTCTCGAAGAGCCGCATCTTCGTTTCCGCCGAAGCGCGCAGCACATAGTCGCGCAACGCGGTCGAAATGCCGATCTTCGACTGCATCGACGGTTCGTGCTCGTGCATCAGGTTCAGCTTCGCGAGCAGGCGCGGATCATTGTTCGTGTCGCGCACCAGTTGCGCCATCCAGCGCGCGGCGAGCGCACGGACGCGCTCGTCCTCGGCGGGCACGCCCGCCTCGTGCAGCGCGCGCACTTCGGCGACGAGCGCGATCCATTCCGCGTCGCCGGCCTGGCTCTTCTGGTACATCGGCAGGCGCGCGAGTTCTTCCTCGGAAAAATATTTGTCGTACACGGTCATCAACTCCAGTGTGGTGAGCCAATCGGCCAGTTCCGGCTCGGTGCCCGCCGCGAGCTGCGCATGCAGGCTCGCGAGCCGCTCGCGCAGCTGCGCGGTTTGCGCGAGCTGGCGGTCGAGCGACGCGATCTGCCTGGCGACGAGATCGACGAGCGGGGTACCGGGCTGGTTCAGGTAGTCGCCGATTTCGGCGAGCGACAGTCCGAAGCGACGCAGGGCCTGGATCTGGTGGAGCCGGGCGATGTCGTCGCGGTCGTACAGCCGGTAGCCGTTGTCGGCGCGCGCCGAAGGCGTCAGCAGGCCGATTGCGTGATAGTGATGAAGCGTGCGGACGGTCAGCCCGCTGCGTTTCGCCAGGTCTCCCACTTTCAGCCGCATTCGTTCCTCCGTTCGGTGCGCACACTGGAGTCTCGAACGTTACGCTACGTGAGGGTCAAGCGAAAGAGCGGCGATCGGACGCGCGTGGCGGGAATCCGCACGCGCGTCCGATCGAAGGGGGCTGGTTATTGCGCAGAAGGGACGGCGGCGTCGGGCGTGGCGGCGCGTGCCTGCGTGCCGGCCGTGCCGTCGCCGGCCGCGTGGCCGGTTTTAGCGGACTTGTCGCCGGTGTCGGCCGGCGGCGTGCCCATCGCCTGGTAAAGCCGCGCGGTATCCGCGAACCGTGCGCCGGTCGCGCGAATCTCGTCGAGCCGCGCATTGCGGTACTGCAGCTCGCTCGCGCGCGCCGCCGACGGCGGCAACGCGCCGAGCCGCACGCGGGCGGCCGCATCGTCGTATGCGCCCCGTGCGGACAGCGCGGCGCGCGACGACGCATCGAGCGCCTCCGCGTCGTGCTCGAGCGCCGCGAGCGAATCGGCGACGTTCTGGAACGCGCCGAGCACCGCCTGCTTGTACTGGTCGACCGCGGCCTCGTAGGTCGCCTTCGCCGCGCGGCGCTGGGCGAGCAGCGCGCCGCCATGGAAGATCGGCTGGCTCAGCGACGCGCCGACGTTCCAGATCGCACCGGCGCCCGACAGCATCGCCGGCCAGCTGAAGCCGCCTTTGCCCATCGCCGCCGACAGCGACAGTTGCGGAAACATCTGCGCGGTCGCGAGGCCGACTTCGGCGGCGGCGGCCTTCAGCCCCGCGTCGGCGGCCTGGATGTCCGGGCGGCTTTGCAGCAGGTCCGACGGCACGACGACGGGCACCTGCTCGGGCAGGTGCAGATCGGTGAGCGCCAGATCGGCCGGCGGCCGGTCGGGCGTGCGGCCGACCAGCACCGCCAGCGCGTGACGCGCCGAGTCGCGCTGCTGGCGCAGCGCGGGCAGGCTCGCGGCGAACGTGTCGGCGCTTTGCCGGGCATTCAGCGCGTCGCTGCGCGAGGCCGAACCGAGCGCATGGCGGCGCTCCGCGTCGTGCGCCTGGTCGTTCGCGAGCGCGACGAGCCGCTCGGTCGTGTCGATCTGCGCATTGAGCACCGACACGGTGATCGATGCGGTGACGATGTTCGCGGCCAGCGCGCGCCGCGCGGATTCGAGCTGGAACGCGCTGACGTCGACGCGTTTCGCGAGCGCGCGGTTCGCGAAGCGCGACACACCGAACAGGTCGACCGTGTAGCTCGCCTGCAGTTGCCCGACGAACGTGTCGTACAGCAGCGTCGGCGCGCCGAGCGCGGGAATCGGCACGCCGAGCGCGCGCTGGCGCGTGGCCTGGCCGACCGCGTCGATCGACGGCAGCATCGAGCTGCCGATCTGACCGCGCAACTGTTCGCGCGCGGCATCCAGCGAATGCGACGCCGCGCTCAGCGTCGGGCTGTTGCGCAGCCCTTCGTCGACGAGCGCGTTCAGCGCATCGGAACGGTACTGTTTCCACCAGTCCGGCACCGGCTGCGCGCCGACCTCGAACTGCTGCGCGACGCCGTGCGCGGACACGGTCTGCTCGACTTGCGGCGCGGCGCCGTAGTGCGCGGGCGACGGCATCGCGGGCGGCTCGCCGCTCGGTGCGAACCACGCGCAGCCCGCGAGCGGGCCGGCGATGCTCACCACCGTGAGCGCCCGCACGGCTTTCGTTTTCAGGGTCATCGATCGATCCATGGTCAGGCTCCCGACGGCGCGGCAGGCGTGCCGCCTGGCGGCGGGCCGTCCTGCGGGTCGCGTTCGTCGCGCTTCACGCGGAACCACGTCGCGTACAGCGCGGGCAGGTAGAACAGCGTCAGCACGGTCGCGCTCGTGATGCCGCCCATCAGCGCGGTCGCCATCGGCCCGAAGAAGTTCGAGCGCAGCAGCGGGATCAGCGCGAGCACCGCGGCCGCGGCCGTCAGCGTGATCGGCCGGAAGCGCCGCACGGTCGCGCCGATGATCGCGTCGACACGGCCGTGGCCGGCCGCGATGTCCTGCTCGATCTGGTCGACCAGGATCACCGAGTTGCGCATGATGATCCCGAACATCGCGATCACGCCGAGCATTGCGACGAAACCGAACGGCTGGCCGAACAGCAGCAGCGTCGCGACCACGCCGATCAGCCCGAGCGGCGCGGTCAGCACGACCATCAGCACGCGCGAGAAGCTCTGCAGCTGGATCATCAGCAGCGTGAACACGGCTATCGCCATCAGCGGCATCTGCGCGTTGATCGACTTCTGCGCCTTCGCGCTTTCCTCGACCGAGCCGCCGATGTTGATCTGATAGCCGACCGGCAACTGCGCGCGCAGCGCATTCAGCTTCGCGTCGACCGCATGCGTGACGTCGATGCCCTGGGCGCCGGCGCGCACGTCCGACTGCACGGTGATGGTCGGCTGGCGGTCGCGCTCCCACACGACGCCGTATTCGAGCGTCGGCGTGAAGCGGCCGAGCGAGCCGAGCGGCACGGGGCCGTTCGGCGTCGGCAGCGCGAGGCCCGCGAGCTTGGCCGGATCGACGCGGTCGGCGCGCGGCGCGCGCAGGTCGACGGCGATCAGCTTGTCGCGCTCGCGATACTGCGTGACGGTCGTACCGGACAGCGTCATCGCGAGGAAGCTCGACACGTCCTGCGACGTGACGTTCAGCTCGCGCGCCTTTTTCTGGTCGAGCTCGAAGCGCACCGAGCGCTCGGCCGGCTCGTCCCAGTCGAACTGCACGTTGACCGTGCGCGCATCGCCGCGCATCGTCGCGGCGACCTTCTCGGCGATCGAGCGGACCGTCGCGATGCTGTCGCCGCTCACGCGGAACTGCACCGGATAGCCGACCGGCGGGCCGTTCTCGAGCCGCGACAGGCGCCAGCGCACGGCCGGGAACGTGTCGCGCAGCGTCGTTTCGAGCCAGGTCGCGAGCTTCTCGCGGTCCTCGACCGATTTCGCGGTGATCACGAACTGCGCGAAGTTCGGCAGTTGCAGCTGCTGGTCGAGCGGCAGGTAGAAGCGCGGCGCGCCGCTGCCGACGAAGTTCACCGCATGGTCGATCTCGGGCCGCTTGGCGATCGCTTTCTCGAGGCGCTCGGTCTCGCGCAGCGTCGCCGCGAACGACGCGCCTTCGGGCAGCCGCAGGTCGACCAGCAGCTCGGGCCGGTCGGAGCTCGGGAAGAACTGCTGCGGCACCAGCGAGAAGCCCATCATCGCGACGACGAAGAGGGCGCCCGTGATCAGCAGCACGACGAAGCGCCGCTCGATGCACCAGTCGATCCAGCCGCGCAGCCGCCGGTAGAAGCGCGTGTCGTAGATCTCGTGCTCGTGATCGTCGGGCAGGTGCGCCTCGTGCGCGTGCCGCTTACGCTCGGGCAGCATGTGATAGCCCAGCAGCGGGATCAGCACGACGGCCGCGAACCACGACGCGATCAGCGCGATCGCCGACACCTCGAAGATCGAGCGCGTGTATTCGCCGGTGCTCGATTTCGCGAGCGCGATCGGCAGGAAGCCCGATACCGTGACGAGCGTGCCCGTCAGCATCGGGAACGCGGTGCTGGTGTACGCGAACGCGGCGGCGCGCGCGCGGGTGTAGCCCTGTTCGAGCTTCACGGCCATCATCTCGACCGCGATGATCGCGTCGTCGACGAGCAGCCCGAGCGCGAGCACGAGCGTGCCGAGCGACACCTTGTGCAGCCCGATGTCGAACAGGTACATGAACAGCGCGGTGACCGCGAGCACGACCGGAATCGAGATCACGACGACCATCCCGGTGCGCAGCCCGAGCGACACGAGGCTCACGACCAGCACGATCGCGACCGCCTCGGCGACGGCTTCGAGGAAGTCGTCGACCGAATGCGACACCGCGTGCGGCATGCTCGACACCTCGGTCAGCTTCAGGCCGGCCGGCAGTTGCGCCTGCAAGTCCTTCGATTCGGCGTCGAGCGCCTTGCCGAGCCGGATCACGTCGCCGCCCGGCTGCATCGTCACGCCGATGCCGAGCACGGCATGGCCGTTCGTTCGCATCTGCGTGACTTGAGGATCGTCGTACCCGCGTTTCACGGTGGCGAGATCGCCGAGCCGGAACGTGCGGCCGTTGATGCGGATCAGCGTATTCGCGATCGCCTCGACGTTGTCGAACTGGCCGCTCGGCCGCACGAACACGCGATCGTCGGCGGTCGTCAGCACGCCGGCCGACGAGATGTCGTTCTGCGCGTTGATCGCCTGCCCGAGCTGCTGCGGCGAAATGCCCAGGCGCGTGAGCTGCGCGTTGTTGACCTCGATGAAGATCCGCTGGTCGGGGTCGCCGAAATAGTCGACCTTGCCGACGCCCGGCACGCGCAGCAGCACGGTGCGCAACTGGTCCGCGTAGTCGTGCAGTTGCGCGGGCGTGAAGCCGTCGCCCTCAAGCGTCCAGATGTTGGTGTAGACGTCGCCGAATTCGTCGTTGAAGAACGGGCCCTGCACGCCGGGCGGCAGCGTATAGCCGATGTCGCCCACCTTCTTGCGGATCTGGTACCAGGTTTCGGGCACGTCCTTCACGGGCGCCGAATCCTTCATCGTGAAGAAGATCAGCGATTCGCCGGGGCGCGAATAGCTGCGCAGGAAATCGATGGCAGGCGTTTCCTGCAGCTTGCGGCCGATCCGGTCGGTCACCTGTTCCTGCACCTGCCGCGCGCTCGCGCCGGGCCAGAAGGTGCGGATCACCATCACGCGGAACGTGAACGGCGGGTCTTCGGATTGTGCGAGCCGCGTGTAAGCGAGGATGCCCGCGAGCGTCGCGAGCGCGATCAGGTAGACGACCAGCGCCTGATGGCGCAGCGCCCACGCGGACAGGTTGAAGCGGCCTTCTTCGTGGGAGACGCTCACGATGCGAAGTCCTCCGGATGCAGCGGCGCGATCGCGCGCACCTTCTCGCCCGCGCTGACCGTATGCACGCCCTGCAGCACGACGCGCTCGCCCGGCTGCAGCCCGTGCGACACGGTGACGGTGCGCTCGTTGAAGCGCGCGACGTCGACGCGGCGCAACTCGAGCGTGTCGTCCCTGGTGCGCACGATCCAAACGGCCGGATGCGGGCCGTCGTGGAACAGCGCGGTCGCGGGCAGCGTGATCGGCTGCGCGTCGCCGGCGGCCGGCGCGCCGTCGAACGCGACGTCCGCGGTCATGCCGAGCCGGATCGCCGGATCAGGCGTGCCGAGCGTGAGCTTCACGCGGTAGGTGCGGCTTTGCGGATCGGCGGCCGGCGCGATTTCGCGCACCTTCGCGGCGAATTGTCGGCCCGGCAGCGACGGCAGCGTGACGGTGGCCGCGTGGCCCGGCGCGAGCGACGCGAGCGCGGCTTCGGGCACGTCGCTGACCACGTCGACGTCGCCCGACCACGCGAGCTGGTAGACCGGCTGGCCGGCCGACACGTTCTGGCCGGTATCGGCCTGTTCGGCGGTGATGGTGCCCGCATGATCGGCCACCAGCGTCGCGTAGCGCAGCTGGTTCTTCGCGAGCGCGAGCTGCTGCTGCGCCTGGTCGCGCTGCGCGAGCGCCGACGTGTAGCTGTTCTGAGTCTGTTCGAGCTGCGCGGTTGCGATCAGGTTTTCGCGGGCCTGCGCACGATCGCGATCGAGCTGCTGCTTCGCGAACGCGAGGCTGTGCGACGCGGCATCGAATTGCGCCTGCGCACTCGCGGCGTTCTTCTCGACGTCGGACGGATCGAGCAGCGCGACGACCTGGCCGACTTTCACCATATCGCCGAGCCGCACCCGGCGCTCGATGATCTTGCCGGCGATGCGGAACGACAGCGGGGTCGCATAGCGCGGCTGGATGTCGCCGGGCAGCGTGCGCGCGGCCGCGGTGGTGTCGGCCCGCGCGGGCAGCGCGACGACGGGGCGCGGGGCGGGCGGTGCGGATTCTTTCGGATGACAGGCGGCAAGGACGAGCGCGGCGCCGATCAGCAGCGCGGCGCGGGAACCGGAGCGATTCACGAAACCCCCAGGTGAGGTGGAGCGGAACGAAGCCGGCAAGCGCGGCGGGCGCTTGCCCCAAGCGGCGCCGGCAGCGGCGCACACGGAAAGATGAACGACATCTTCAGAAACTGTGGCGAATTCTAATACACACCTGTATCTGAATGCAAAGATGAATCTGAAAGGGAAGGGATGCTAGACTGCGCGGCATGAAACCACAGCGCTTAACTCGCGAGCAGAGCAGGGACCAGACGCGCGAACGTCTGCTGAAAGCCGCGCATCGCATTTTTCTGAAGAAAGGGTATGTGGCCGCGAGCGTCGAGGACATCGCGGCGGCCGCCGGCTACACGCGCGGCGCGTTCTACTCGAATTTCCGCAGCAAGTCCGACCTGTTGCTGGAATTGCTGGAGCGCAACCACGAGGAGGTGCAGGCCGACTTCGTCGCGATTTTCGAAGGGGGCGGCACGCGCGAGCAGATGGAATCGATGTCGCTCGCGTACTACCGGACGCTGTTTCGCGACGACGAGTACTCGCTGCTGTGGGGCGAGGCGAAGCTGCAGGCGGCGCGCGACGCGAAATTCCGCGTGCGCTTCAACCAGTTCCTGCACGGCAAGCGCGTGCAGATGGCCGAATTCATCCAGCGCTTCGCCGAGCGCTCGGGCACGCCGCTGCTGCTGCCGGCCGATACGCTCGCGTTCGGGCTGATGTGCCTGTGCGACGGCGTGCAGTCGTACTACACGGCCGATCCGCAGCACGTGTCGGCCGACGTGGCCGAGTCGGTGCTCGGCGGCTTCTTCGCGCGGGTCGTGCTGGGGCGTGCGCCGGACTGACCGGCGCGGGCGGTGCGAGTGGTGCGGCGACGCGCGTCAGCGTTCGCCGGTCATCCGCCGGTACGCGTCGAGCAGCGACGTCTTGTAGACCACGCCCGCGAGCGTCGGCTCGGCTTCGCTCTCGATTACCGGCAGGCGTTCGCCCTGGAACGCCATGAAGCGCTGGAGCGCGGTCGCGAGCGGCATGTCGGGCGTGAGCAGCGGAAACGGCGTGTGCGCGTAGTGCGCGGCCGTCTTGTCGGTCGTGTCGCGCTTGTCGAGCAAGTCGGACGTGATGTCCTTCAACGCGACCGCGCCGCGAAAGCGCCCGGCGTCGTCGGTCACGTACAGATACTTCACCGGATATTCGAGAAACACGCGCGTCATGTCGGCGACGCTCGCGGTGAGCGGCACGACCGTCTGCGCGGGCTGGATCAGCTCGCGCATCTGCGTGGTGCGCAGCCGCTGCCGCTCCTGCGCGTCCTGGTAGTGGTGCTGCGTGATTTCATACATCGACGTGGTGCCGGTCGCGCGCGCGACGAAATACGCGAACACGCACGACACCAGCAGCGGCAGCACGACCTGGTAGCTCAGCGTCATCTCGAAGATCATCAGGATCGCCATCAGCGGCGCCTGCGTGGCGCCCGCCATGAACGCGCCCATCCCGACGATCGCGTACGCGAAATACGCGGACGTATGGCCGGGCCACAGCGCGTCCATCGCGAGCCCGAACAGCGAGCCGAACACGGCGCCGACGAACAGCGTCGGCGTGAATACGCCGCCGATCGCGCCCGAGCCGGCCGTCGCGGCGGTCGCGATCACCTTGAACACGAGGACCGCGACGAGCGCCTGCCAGGTCCACGGCGAATGGAGGATGTGGTTCACGACGCTGTAGCCGTTGCCCCACACGTCCGGAGTCCACACCGAGATCACGCCGACGACCAGGCCGCCGAGTGCGAGCCGCACGGGCAACGGCACCGGCAGCCGCTTGAACTGCGTCTTCGACGCGTCGAGCAGGTGCAGGAACTGCGGCGCGAGCACGCCGCACAGCGCGCCGAGCACGACGAACGGCAGCACCTCGGGGCCGGTCACGGCCGGAAACACCGGCATCTCGTATGGCGGCCGGTAGCCGGCGAATTCGCGCATCACGATGTTCGCGACGACCGACGCGACGACCATCGGCCCGAAGCTCTCCATCGCGATCGTGCCGAGCACGATTTCCGACACGAAAAAGGCACCGGCGATCGGCGCGTTGTACGCGGACGTGATGCCGGCCGCCGCCCCGCACGCGACCAGCAGGCGCAGGCGCGGCGGATCGAAGTGCGCGAAGCGGCCGACCAGTGACGCGGCGAGCGCCGCGAGCTGCACCATCGGGCCTTCGCGGCCGATCGAGCCGCCGCTGCCGATCGTCAGCAGCGACGACACGCTGCGCCACAGGCTCTGCCGCACCGGCACGACGCCGTTGCCGAGGGCGACCGATTCCATGTAGTCGGTCTTGGCGGCCTCCTTGTCGCCGCGCGTCGCGAGCAGCAGCACGCAGCCGGCGAGGAAGCCGCCCGCGGCCGGCATCCAGAACCGCAGGTACCACGGCAGGCTCTTCGCCATCTGCACGAAGCTGCCGCTGTGCCCCGAGATCAGCCGCTGCATCAGGTCGATGCCCTCGCGGAACGCCATCGTGGCAAAGGCGCCGCCGACGCCGACGATGGCCGACCAGATCAGCATCGTATGGGCGTCCGACAGGCGGAACAGCCTTCGGGCGCGAGTGCGCAGCTTCAGCAGGAACGAGAGCACGGCTGAAAGGGGGCGATGGAAAACGACGCGAAGCATAGCACTGCGCCGCGCCCGCGGGACCGCCTCATGGGGCTTCCCGTCGGGCGCGGCGCGCGAACCGTCGCGGACGTGCGGCTCAGCCAAGCCAGTGCTGCACGGCCCAGGTGATCCCGTAGCCGCCGGCGATCAGCCAGACGTTCAGGATCAGGCCGGTCATCAGTGCACGCGGGCCGGCCGCGCGGATCTGCGCGACGCGCGTCTCGATGCCGAGTGCGGTCATGGCCATCGTCAGCGCGAAGGTGTCGAGCACGTTCAGCGTGTGCGTGACGTCCGTGGGCAATACGTTCAGCGAATTGACGATCACGAAGCCGAGGAAGCCGAGCGCGAACCAGGGCACCGCCACCTTGCGCTGGCGTTGCGTGCCGCCGGCCGTGTCGTGAGCCGCACGCGCGGAACGGGACGAACGGGCGAGCCACCAGCCGAGCGCGAGCAGCACCGGCACCAGCAGCATCACGCGCGTCATCTTCACGATCGTCGCGACGTGCACGACCTCCGGGCTGATGTCGCTCGCCGCGCCGACCACCTGCGCGACTTCGTGGATCGTGCCGCCGAAGAACAGGCCGAGGCCGGCCGGATCGAGGTTCAGCAGCCCGGCGTGATAGGCGAGCGGATACAGGAACATCGACAGCGTGCCGAACAGCACGACGCTACCCACCGCCATCGCGCTCTGGTGCGGCTTCGACTGCAGCGTCGACTCGAACGCGAGCACCGCGGCCGCGCCGCAGATCGCGCTGCCGGCGGCGGTCAGCAGGGCGGCGTCGCGGTCGAGCTTCATCAGCTTCATGCCGACCCAGGTGCCGATCGCGAGCGTGCTGACGACGATCAGTACCGACACCGCGAGGCCCGGCAGCCCGACCTGCGCGATTTCCTGCAGGCTCACGCGCAAGCCGAAGAACGCGACCGCGATACGCAGCAGCTTGCGGGCGGAGAAATTGACGCCGGCCGCCCAGCTGGCCGGCATGCCGTCGCGCAGCGCGTTGCCGTACAGCGCGCCGGCGACGATGCCGACGATCAGCGGCGACAGGCCGAGCCCCGCGATCGCGGGAAGCTCGGACAGGCTCGTGACGGCGGCGGCGAATAGCGCGACGAACAGCACGCCGTTCAACTGGCCGCGCATCGACGACGCGGCGTGGCTGAGAGGGGGAGTCGGAGCAGTGGACATGGAGCACCGTGATGGAGCGTGTGGCGATGGTGTAATCCTAATTTCGTTATATCGATATGAAAAATTGTGATTTGTGACATAAACTATCCAGAAAGCCGATAATTCCCCTCCATGACCCCGGATCAACTGATAACCTTCGCCGCCGTCGCCGAGCATCTGAACATCAGCCGCGCCGCCGTGGCGCTGCATCTGTCGCAGCCGGCCGTGTCGGGCCAGTTGCGGCTGCTGCAGGACGAGTTCGGCGAGCCGCTGTACCAGCGCGACGGCCGCGGCATCCGCCTGACGCCGGTCGGCGAGCAGCTCGCGCAGTACGCGAAGGCGCAGCGCGACACGTTCGCGCAGGCGCGTGCGTTTCGCGACGCGGTGCGCGGGCTGGAAGCCGGCACGCTGCGCATCGGCGCGAGCACGACGCCCGCGAGCTACCTGCTGCCGTACCTGATCGCGGCGTTTCAGCCGCACGCGCCGCGTGTGTCGATCCAGACGATGAGCGGCAATACGGCCGACGTGGTCGCGGCGCTGCCGTCGCTCGACATCGCGCTGATCGAAGGGCCGCCCGGCGAGGCGCTGCCGCCGGGCACGGCCGTGCACGCGTGGCACGAGGACGAGATCGTCGCGATCGTGCCGGCCGGCCATCCGCTCGCGGCGCCCGGCTACGACGCGGGCGTGACGCTCGACGCGCTGGCCGCGCATCCGCTCGTGCTGCGCGAGGCGGGCTCCGCGGTGCGGCAACTCGTCGAGCGCGCGTTCGCGCATGGCGGCGCGCCGATGCGCGTCGCGTTCGAGATCGCGGGGGTCGAGGCGGTGAAGGAGGCCGTGCGCGCGGGGATGGGCGTGGGGTTCGTGTCCGCGATGTCGCTGCGTCACGAGGATGCGGCGCTCGTGCCGCGCTCGCTGGCGCCCGCGCCGCTCACGCGGCATTTCTCGATCCTCGTGCCGCATGGCGGCGCGCCGTCGCGGGTCGCCGCGCAATTCCTCGAAATGAGTCTCGCGCAGGACCTCGCATAGGCGCCGACACCGTGCCGGGAACGCGCGTTGCGCGCTGGCGGACGCGTATTCACGGGACAACGGGGCCTTAGGGATTTCCTCTATGGCGTGGGTCCGAAGCGAAGCGCACCATCCGTCTCAAGCAAATGGAACCGGTTCCATTCCGGTGAAAAAGGGCAACATGGCAGACATCGTGATCGTGGCGAGCGCATTCGGGATGGACCGGGTGCGCCAGGAGGGCCACAGTGCATTCATCGCGACCGTGGCGGCATCCGGCGCGGCCGGTTTCGAGGTGCGGCGCGAACTGTTCGCGTCGGACGACGATACGGCGCCCGGCGCGCTGGCCGCGCTCGGCGCGCAGATCGCCGGCCACGGACTGTGGTCGGTCTATTCGACCCCCGACGCGCTGTATACCGAAACGGGTGCGCTCGACGTCGACGCCTTGCGCGACGCACTCGCGCAAGCCGACGCGCTCGGCGCGCGCTTCGTGAAATTCCAGCTCGGCGGCTTTGCCGGCGACGCGCATGCGGCCGAGATCGTCGCGCTGTCGCGCGGGGCGCGGGCTCGCGTGGTGGTCGAAAACGGCCAGCCCGAGATCGGCGGCGCGTTCGTGCAGTTCCGCGGGCTGTTCGACGCGCTCGCCGATGCCGGCCTGCCCGATGCGCTCGGCATGACGTTCGACATCGGCAACTGGCAGTGGCGCGGTGAAGCGCCGCTCGACTGCGCGCAGGTGCTCGCGCCGCACGTGGAATACATTCATTGCAAGACCATCGAAGGCGAGGGCGCGCGTCGTTTCGCCGTCGCGCCGGCGCCGAACGATCCGCTCGTGACCGGCGTGCTCGCGGCGCTGCCGCAGCACGCGCCGCGCGGCATCGAGTTCCCGTTCGACGCGGCCGACCTGGCCGGCGATGCGTGCCGGCGCGTCGCGTGGCTCGCGACCGCGTGACCACGTGACCGCAGCAGGATTCTGAGGAGTTCAGTCATGAAAGCAGCACTCGATGTCGTGACCTACGGCGAAGCGATGGCGATGTTCGTCGCGACGGAGCCCGGCCACCTCGCGCACGCCGGGCAATTCGCGAAGCGGATCGCCGGCGCCGACCTGAATGTCGCGATCGGCCTGTCGCGGCTCGGTTTCCGGGTCGGCTGGATGAGCCGGGTCGGCCGCGATTCGTTCGGCCGCTACGTGCTCGACACGCTGGCGCGCGAGGGCATCGACGCGTCGTGCGTGACCGTCGACCCGCGCTACCCGACCGGTTTCCAGCTGAAGTCGCGCAACGACGACGGCAGCGACCCGACCGTCGAATATTTCCGCAAGGGTTCGGCGGCGAGCCACCTGTCGTGCGACGACTACGTGGCCGACTACGTGCTCGGCGCGCGCCACCTGCACCTGACCGGCGTCGCGCCGGCGATCTCGGCGACGTCGTGCGAACTCGCATTCCGGCTCGCGCGCGAGATGCGTGCGGCCGGCAAGACGATCTCGTTCGACCCGAACCTGCGCCCGACGCTGTGGCCGTCCGCCGACGTGATGGCGAAGACGCTGAATGCGCTCGCGACGCTCGCCGACTGGGTGCTGCCGGGTCTCGCCGAAGGGCGGCAACTCACCGGGCACGACAGGCCGGCCGACATCGCGGGCTTCTATCTCGCGCAGGGCGCGCGCGGCGTCGTGATCAAGCTCGGCGAGCAGGGCGCATATTTCCGCACGGCCGACGGCCGCGAAGGCACGGTCGCCGGCGAGCGCGTCGACAAGGTCGTCGATACGGTCGGCGCCGGCGACGGCTTCGCGGTCGGCGTGGTCAGCGCGCTGCTCGAAGGGCGCAGCGTCGAGCAGGCGGTCGCCCGCGGCAACCGGATCGGTGCGCTCGCGATCCAGGTGATCGGCGATTCGGAAGGATTGCCGACGCGCGACGCGCTCGACCGGCTCGAAAAGGTCAGCAATCACGCCGATCGCTTAGAGGAAACCGTCACCGCGCAATGAGAGGCCGGACACGGCACAATCCGCGGATCCATTTCGTGCGCGACGCACAGTAGTTTTGTTCGAGGCCGGGCAGGCGCCAGTGCGCCCACTCCGGTCCATATACGGAGACACTCTCATGGCAGCCAATCTCGCAGCCCGTCGGTGGTGGACGATCATGCCGATCGTCTTCATCACCTACAGCCTCGCTTACCTCGATCGCGCGAACTACGGGTTCGCGGCGGCGGCCGGCATCAACCAGGATCTCGGCATCAGCAAGGGCCTGTCGTCGCTGATCGGCGCGCTGTTCTTCCTCGGTTACTTCTTCTTCCAGATTCCCGGCGCGATCTACGCGGAACGCCGCAGCGTGAAGAAGCTCGTGTTCGTCAGCCTGGTGCTGTGGGGCGGCTGCGCGGCGCTGACCGGCGTGGTCAGCAATATCCCGTCGCTGATGGCGATCCGCTTCGTGCTGGGCGTCGTAGAGGCGGCCGTGATGCCGGCGATGCTGATCTACATCAGCAACTGGTTCACGAAGAACGAGCGCTCGCGCGCGAACACGTTCCTGATCCTCGGCAACCCGGTCACCGTGCTGTGGATGTCGATCGTGTCGGGCTATCTCGTGCATGAATTCGGCTGGCGCCACATGTTCATCGCCGAAGGCGTCCCGGCCGTCATCTGGGCCGTGTGCTGGTGGTTCCTCGTGCAGGACAAGCCGGCCGATTCGCCGTGGTTGAGCGCGCAGGAAAAGCGCGACCTCGACGCCGCGCTCGCGGCCGAGCAGGCGGCGATCAAGCCCGTGCGCAACTATGGCGAGGCGTTCCGTTCGCCGGCCGTGATCAAGCTGTGCGCGCAGTATTTCTGCTGGAGCATCGGCGTGTACGGCTTCGTGCTGTGGCTGCCGTCGATCGTGAAGAACGGTTCCGACCTCGGGATGGTCGCGACCGGCTGGCTGTCCGCGCTGCCGTACCTCGCGGCGACGATCGCGATGCTCGCCGCTTCGTGGGCATCCGACAAGGTCGGCTCGCGCCGCGGCTTCGTGTGGCCGTTCCTGCTGGTCGGCGCGGCCGCGTTCGCCGCGTCGTATGCGCTCGGTTCGTCGCATTTCTGGATTTCGTACGCGCTGCTGGTCGTCGCGGGCGCCGCGATGTACGCACCGTACGGGCCGTTCTTCGCGATCGTGCCGGAACTGCTGCCGAAGAACGTCGCCGGCGGCGCGATGGCACTGATCAACAGCATGGGCGCGCTCGGCTCGTTCGTCGGCTCGTACTTCGTCGGCTACCTGAACGGTGCGACCGGGTCGCCCGTCGCGTCGTACGCATTCATGAGCGCCGCGCTCGTCGCCGCGGTGATCCTCACGCTGTCCGTCAAACCCCAGGCGCGCGATGCGCATCCGCTCGCCGCGCCGCTGCAAGGAAAATGAAACAATGAAGCCCCGTATCGTCGCGTACAAGCCGCTGCCCGATGACGTTCTCGCGTACCTGCGCGAGCATGCGGACGTCGTGCAGGCCGACGGCGCCGCCGCGCTCGCCGCCGCGCTCGGCGACGCGGACGGCGCGATCGGCGCGAGCCTGAAGGTCACGCCGCAGATGCTCGATCGCGCGCCGCGGCTGAAGGCGTGGTCGACGATCTCGGTCGGCTACGACAACTTCGACGTCGCCGATTTCACGCGGCGCGGCATCGTGCTCGCGCATACGCCGGACGTGCTGACCGAGTCGACGGCCGATACGGTGTTTTCGCTGATCCTGGCCTCCGCGCGGCGGGTGGTCGAACTGGCCGAATGGGTGAAGGCCGGCCACTGGCATCGCAGCATCGGCCCGGACCTGTACGGCACCGACGTGCAGGGCAAGACGCTCGGCATCGTCGGGCTCGGGCGGATCGGCGGCGCGGTCGCGCGCCGCGCGGCGCTCGGCTTCCGGATGCAGGTGCTGTACGCGAACCGGTCCGCGCATGCCGAGGCCGAGACGCAGTACGGCGCGCGACGCGTGACGCTCGACGCGCTGCTCGCGCAGTCGGATTTCGTGTGCCTGCAGGTGCCGCTGTCGCCCGACACGCGCCACCTGATCGGCGCGCCCGAATTCGCGAAGATGAAACGCGGCGCGATCCTGATCAACGCGTCGCGCGGGCCCGTCGTCGACGAAGCCGCGCTGGTCGACGCGCTGCGCGCGGGGACGATCCGCGGCGCGGGGCTCGACGTGTTCGAGAAGGAGCCGCTGCCGGCGGATTCACCGCTGCTGCGGATGAAGAACGTCGTCGCGCTGCCGCATATCGGCTCGGCGACGCACGAGACGCGCCATGCGATGGCGCGCTGCGCCGCGGAAAATCTCGTCGGCGCGCTGGCCGGCACGCTGCGCACGAATCTCGTCAATCCGGATGCGCTGGCGCACGCCTGAGCCGCCCGAGGCAACCGGCCGGCACGGTACCGGCGCCGTTAGAGTCGATGATCTTGGTGCCGGAGGGCTGGCTGCGTTATGATCGCCCGCGCTCGTCGTATCGACGGCCGGCCACGCGGCCGGCGGCGTCGCGCGACGGGCATCCGCGCCAGGTCCGGTGCGGCCGACTGCCGTAGCACGCTGCTGGCGGGCGCGGCTCGACCGCGCGGCACCGGGCCAGCGCAGGCGCCGACGCGCCAGGACAGGGGAGGCCGCCGGTTGGCTTACGTTTCCAACAACAAAGGTCCGTCTGCTCACGAAGCGGCGCGGATCGTACGTCGCGAGGCACGACAGTGACCGATACGCAACCTTCCACGACGCGTCCGGCGACGATCAGCGACGTCGCGCGCGAGGCCGGCACGGGCAAGACCAGCGTTTCGCGCTACCTGAACGGCGAGACGCACGTGCTGTCCGTCGATCTGCGCCAGCGGATCGAGGCGGCCATCGCGCGCCTCAACTACCGGCCGAACCAGATGGCGCGCGGGCTCAAGCGCGGCCGCAACCGGCTGCTCGGCATGCTCGCGGCCGACCTGACCAATCCTTACACCGTCGAAGTGCTGCAGGGCGTCGAGGCCGCGTGCCATGCGCTCGGCTACATGCCGCTCATCTGTCACGCGGCGAACGAAGTCGAGATGGAGCGCCGCTTCCTGCAGCTGCTCACGACCTACCGCGTCGAAGGGCTGATCGTCAACGCGCTCGGCGCCGAGGAAGACGTGCTGCGCCCGCTGCGCGGCGCCGGCATTCCGGCCGTGCTCGTCGACCGCACGGTCGAGGGCTTCGAGGCCGACCTGATCGGCCTCGACAACACCGACGCGATCGAGACGGCGCTCGCGCACCTGATCGAGCACGGTTTCGACGCGATCCATTTCGTCGTGCAGCCGTTCGAGCAGGTCAGCTCGCGGCGCGTGCGCGAGGCCGCGTTCCGCGCGGCGCTGGCCGCACGCGGGCTGCCGGTGCCGTCGACGGTCGTGCTCGACCTGAACGAACCCGACGCGGCCGCGGCGGCGCTCGCCGACGTCGATGCCCGCATCGACGACGCGGCCCGGCGCGGCGTGCGCGCGGCGCTGTTCGCCGCGAACGCGCCGGTCGCGCTGGCGATCGCGCGCCACCTGCGCGCGCGCTTCGGCGCCGCATGGCAGCAAAAGGCGGCGCTGCTGTCGATCGACGATCCGGAATGGGCCGAGCTGATCGGCATCACGACGATCCGTCAGCCGACCTACGAAATCGGCTACAAGGCCGTCGAATTCGTGCACGAGCGGATCGACGGCGCGGCGGGCGACGTGCGCGTCGCGATGCTGCCCGGCGAGTTGATTGCGCGCGCGTCGACCGCAAGCTGAGTATCATTCGGGGCACGCGGCGTGTCAGGTGCGCTGCTTCGAACCAAGGAAATACATGACTGTCGCTCCCGTCACGCTGGCCGCGCTGATCGCCGCCACGCTGATCATCGCGCTGCTGCCGCTCGTCCTCTACCGCATCCTGCGCAAGCCGCTTGCGCTCAACCGCCGCGACACGATCGTCGGCGTCACCGTCTTCACGCTGTTTGCGATGATCCTCGAGCGCGCGTTCCACGGGCTCGTGCTGAGCCACACGCCCGAGGACGGCTGGCTGACGCAGCCGCTCGCGTTCGTCGCGTACAGCGCGCTCGCGACCGCCGTATTCGAGGAAATCGGCCGCTATGTCGGGATGCGTTTTCTGGACCGCCGCTATGGCGCATCGGCCGGCGACGGTCGCGGGATCGGCTACGGCATCGGCCACGGCGGCGCCGAAGCGTGGTTCGTCGGTGTGCTCGTCTGGGGCCAGTGGTCGTATCTCGCGTGGCTCGCGAGCCGCGGCCAGCTCGAGACGCAGTTGTCCGACCTGCCGGTCGACACCGTGGTGCGGCTGCACATGATGCTCGCGACGCTGTCGGCCCAGTCGATCCTGCTGTTGCTGCTCGAGCGCTGCGCGGCGTTCGCGGTGCAACTGGCGCTGTCGGTGCTGGTGTGGCGCGGCGTACGGGCCGGCCGGATGGCCGTGTTGCCGCTCGCGATCGTGCTGCACGCGCTCGCGGCGACGCCGACGCTGCTGTACCAGGTGCGCGTGCTGCCGGCCGCGTGGGTCGAGGCCGCGTATGTCGTGCTGGTCGCGATCCTGGGGGTCGCGCTGGTGAAGGCGTGCCGGCCGTCGCGTGCGGCGGCCTGACGGGAGAGCGCAATGGACGACTATCTGATCGAATGCCAGAGCGCGGAATTCGACGCGCTCGCGCGCGTGATCTGCGATCTCTTTCCGGAGCAGACGCGCTTCGCCGAAAGCAGCGACGAACGCGGGCGCTTCCTGGCCGTGCACTGGCTGGCGATGCGGTTCGGCGCGACGCCGAAGCGGATGACGCTCGACATCCGGATCGTGCCGGCCGCGCTCGCGCGCTACCTGGCGCTCAAGCCGATGCAGCGCGCGCGCAGCCATGCGGTACTGCATGCGTATACGGAAGCGATGCTCGGCTCGCTCGAAGAGCGGCACGCGGCCGGCGAGGCCGTCGAGCGCGACGCGGAACTCGAACTCGACGAAGACTTTGCGTGAGCCGTGGCGCCGGCCTCGGCCGGCGCGGTGCGTCACGCGTTACGCGTCGCGGTAGACCTGCGCGAAGCGCTGCGCCTGCACGACGCCGTAGTCGCCGGGCGCGTATTGCATCACCCAGTCGCCGGCGACGCCGCGCAGCGTGTCGCCGTTTTCCGAGCGGGCGATCGTAAACGCCTCGTCCATCCGGCGCGCGAGCACGACGGCCGGCCGGTTGCGGTAGGCGCCCGGCGTGCCGTGCGCGAGTGCCGGATCGGCGGGCAGGTATTTGGCGTCGAAGCGCGCGCGCGACACGACCCAGCGGTCGCCGGTCGAGCCGGTGATCAGCGCGTCGCCCGCGACATAACGGTTCGGGCCTTCGAGGCTCATCAGTTCGCCGTCGGCGTCCGCGAAAGATACGGCGACGGTTTCGTCCTTGACGACGCGACGAGCCTGCGGATCGGTACGCAGATCGAGTTGCTTGAGTTCGAGCATGGCGGGAAAGCGGGAAAAGCCGGGAGCTTATCCCGAATTCGGCGCGCCGTGTGACGCGCCGGTCGCCGATCGCGGCGCGGTTCGGCCCCGGGCGGGCCGGCACGGCGCCGGCGGGAAGGGTCAGGGCTGCGCGGGTGCGCTTGCGGCCGGCGCGGCGGCTGCCTTGCCGTCCTTGCCCTTCGTCTTGCCCTTGCCGCGGTGCTCGCCGCCGTGGTGCAGCCAGCTGCGGAACGTCGTGTCGGCCAGCGCCTTCTGCTCGGTCGGGAAGCTCTCGTACAGTGGCGCGAACGCGTCGGCGAGCTTCTTCGCGCCGTCGGCGTTCGCCTGCGACAGTTCCGCGTACTGCTTCATGTCGTCGAGCGCGGACACGTCGTGCTTGGCCATCCGTTCGCCGTAGAGACGGCCCATCGTTGCGCCGTTGTCGCGCATCGTGTCGGCGAACGTCTTCCATTGCGGTTCCTGCGCCGACGTGATCTTCAACTGGTCGTGCAGGTACTTGATGCGCTGCTCGATGCGCGCCTCGTGGCGGGCCGCGCGCTGCTCGGCGCTCGGGGCCGATGCCGCGGCCGTCGTGGCCGGTGCCTGGGCGGGCGCTTGCGGCTGCGCCGGGGTCTGCGCGAATGCGCTGGCTGCAACGACGAGCGTAGCGAGGGTGAGCGAGATTTTCTTCATGGTTGGCTCTCCGGGGTGGTGTCTGGCGAGCGGACGCGGCGGCCATTGCCGTCAGCGTACCTCTCGCGTCGCCCGCTATTAGTAGCACGTTGCATGCAGCGCGGCAGTGAATGCGACACTTGCTTACATCCGATACGAATCGAAATCGAAGGTGCGAATCCGGCCGTGCCGGTTGGGCGCGCCGGCGTTCGGCGCTATCATCGCGTCACTTTCCACTCCGCCGGCACATGCGTACCGGCCCAGCGTCATGCGCCCACCCCGCCTCGACCAACTCGACGATCTCGACCGGCAACTCGTCGCGCTGCTGCAAGCCGATGCGCGCGCCAGCGTCGCGGATCTCGCGCGCCAGCTCGACGTCGCGCGCACGACGGTCGTCGCGCGCA
>NZ_BCPO01000050.1:0-26762 GCF_016586105.1 Burkholderia sp. E168m15 | reverse complement strand
GCATCGCGCGGCTCGAACGCACGAACGTGATCGCCGGGTACAGCGTGCGGCTCGGGCAGGACGTGCTGGACGCCAGCATCTACGCGTACGTCGGCATCATCCTCACGCCGAAATTCGGCAAGGACGTCTTGCGCAAGCTCGACCGGATGCCGGAAGTCCAGCTGCTGTGCGCAGTGAGCGGCGAGTACGACTACGTCGCGTGGCTGCGCGCCGATTCGCCGGAACGGCTCAACGACCTGCTCGACCAGATCGGCACGCTCGAAGGCGTCGAGCGCACGACGACGTCGATCATCCTGTCGCGCAAGATCGACCGCGGGACGATCGGCGGCTGAGCCGTTGCATGCGGCACCGCACATGACGGACGGCGCATGCGCGGCGCCGGTTTCGTTACGTCACGGGTGTCTGGATTAACGGCGGGTAGATGCCCGGCCGCCTTCGTATCGGCATTCGCTGTCCCTCATGATCGGCACGAGTGCCGATCGCCATCCTTCCGCGCACTTCGCGCGTCTCTCTCGCGACTCTCCTTTCCGTATTCCGCTTCGACCGGCGTGTAGCCCGTGACGCATGTGCAGTTCGTGTGTCGGGAGCCATGCCGTGCGTCGTCGTCTTCGTCGTTGCAACGCGCCACCGCCAACGGCCGGTTTGCGACAGCGCCTTTACGCGATTTTTAGATGAAATGGTCGTTTCGGCGAAAAGTGTCGTCATAACGTCGAATTTATCGGTCGTTTCGCATCATTCTTCGTCTTGGAACTGATTTTGAGCGTCCCTAAACTGTGTTCATGGCTCGACGCCGTACACCAACACGAAACCCATCATCAGGAGATAAGCGCATGAAAATCGCCATCGTCGGCGCAGGTCTGATCGGCCACACCATTGCTCACATGCTGCGCGAAACGGGCGACTACGAAGTCGTCGCGTTCGACCGCGATGCGGATACGCTCGCGAAGCTGTCGCGCGAAGGCATCGCGACGCAACGGGTCGATTCGGCCGACGCGAATGCGATTCGCGAAGCGGTGAAGGGCTTCGATGCGCTCGTCAACGCGCTGCCTTACTACCTCGCGGTCAACGTGGCCGCCGCCGCGAAGGCTGCCGGCGTTCATTACTTCGACCTGACCGAAGACGTGCGCGCCACGCACGCGATCCGCGAACTGGCCGACGGCTCCGACCGCGCGTTCATGCCGCAGTGCGGCCTCGCGCCGGGCTTCATCGGCATTGCCGCGCACGAGCTCGTGAACGGCTTCAGCGAAGTGCGCGACGTGAAGATGCGCGTCGGCGCGCTGCCCGAATATCCGACCAACGCGCTGAAGTACAACCTGACGTGGAGCGTCGACGGGTTGATCAACGAATACTGCCAGCCGTGCGAAGCGATCCGCGACGGCCGCAAGCAATGGGTGCAGCCGCTCGAAGGCCTCGAGCACTTCTCGCTCGACGGCACCGAATACGAAGCGTTCAACACGTCGGGTGGCCTGGGCACGCTGTGCGAGACGCTGTCGGGCAAGGTCGAGACGCTCGACTACAAGTCGGTGCGCTATCCGGGCCACCGCGAACTCGTTCAGTTCCTGCTGGAAGACCTGCGCCTGTCGACCGATCGCGACACGCTGAAGTCGATCATGCGCCGCGCGGTGCCGTCGACGAAGCAGGACGTCGTGCTCGTGTTCGTCACGGTGACGGGCGTGAAGGACGGCCAGCTGGTGCAGGACGTGTTCACGCGCAAGATCTTCGCGAAGGACGTGTGCGGGATGCACATGAGCGCGATCCAGATCACGACGGCCGGCGCGATGTGCGCGGTGCTGGATCTGTTCCGCGAGAAGAAGCTGCCGCAGAGCGGTTTCATCCCGCAAGAGAAGGTGTCGCTCAAGGCGTTCCTGTCGAACCGCTTCGGCAAGCTGTACGACGGCGGCACGATGGAGCGCGTGCACGCGGTCGCCTGACCGTCATTACAAGACCATTCGCCAGTCATTGGCACGAGGGCCGTACGACGCCGGGAGCGCAGCAGCGCTTCCGGCGTTGTTTTTTGCGGGAAGGGAAAGGGCGCCGGGCGGCGCGCTCAGGCCGGCAGCGGCGGGACGATCGTTGCCGGTTGCGGCGGCGGCACGATGCGGGACAGCAGCGCGTCGAGGTCCGCGTCGGACGGCGCGGTGTTGTCGAACATCACGATGCCGTCGCATTCGTGGCCGGTCGGCACGAAGCGGCGCTGCCGGTATTCGTCCCAGTGCGCGAGCTTGTACGCGTCGTTCGGGTTGGCGCGCGCGACGATCCGCTGGTGCGCGACGTCTTCCGACGTGTGGACCCAGACGACCGTCAGCGTGACGTCCGGCGCGATGCCGAGCCACGTGCGATCGAGGATGCGCCGGTCGCGCACTTCACGCGACAGCGGGCCGACGACGAGCGCACCGATGCCGAGCGAGAGATTGTCGCGGGCGGTGTCGAGCAGGCCCTGGTATTCGGGATCGCGAAGATGTTTCAGGTAGAGCGGGCTGTCACGGTCGTTCGGGTCGTCCGTGAGCGCGCCCATCGCGGCCGCGCTGTAACGGCCGTACAGCGTATCCTTGTCGAGCAGGCAGAACGCTTCGCCGGTCGCGCGCATCAGCGGCCCGATGAGCCGCTTCGCGAGCGTGGTCTTGCCGGTGCCGGCGTGACCGCAGAAGAATACCAGGTGCGTCACGAATGCCGGCTCCCCGACCGCTGGCCCGACGTATCGCCGAGCTGGTCGCCACGCGAGAACACTTCCGCTTCCAGCCACATCGCGTTGATGATGCCGAAGCCGAGCGCCACGCCGATGCCGAGTATCCACGAGAAATACCACATAGATCAGTCTCCTTGACGGTTGGGCCGCACGGCCGTTGTGCATCGCGCAACGCAGGCCCGGCGGGCCTGTAGAAGTGCCTCGACGCGCATGCTGCGGCGCACGCAGCCCGATCATGACCAATATCGGCGTGCCGCGCAAGCCGGGCCGTCCGTGCAGCAAACCGGTAAACTGATGCGCAAACCGCAACGTCACCGACATCATGCTGATCAACTGTGCTGCTTACCAGGACGGCCGCAAGCTGGCCGATATCGACATCGACGCCATCAGCGATTACGTGTCGAAGCCCGAATGCTTCGTGTGGGTCGCGCTGAAGGACCCGACGCCCGAGGAAATCGACCTGATGGGCGAGGAGTTCGGCTTGCACGAACTGGCGCTCGAGGATGCCCGCAAAGGCCATCAGCGGCCGAAGATCGAGGAATACGGCGATTCGCTGTTCGCGGTGCTGCACACGGTCGAACTCGACGAGGACGACGAATTCAAGGTCGGCGAATTGAACGTATTCGTCGGCCCGAATTACGTGCTGTCGATCCGCAACCATACCGAGCACGATTTCCGCGACGTGCGCAAGCGTTGCGAGCGCGAGCCGCACTTGTTGCGGGAGGGTTCGGCGTTCGTGTTCTACGCGTTGATGGATCAGGTCGTCGACCGGTATTTCCCGATCCTCGAAACGCTCGGAGCGGAACTCGAGGAGCTCGAGGACCGCATCTTCGCGAAGGCGACGCCGGCGTCGTCGCGCGCGATCATCGAGGATCTCTATTCGCTGAAGCGCCGGCTCGTGCTGCTGTACCAGCACACGGCGCCGCTGATGGAGCCGCTCGCGAAGCTCACCGGCGGGCGCGTGCCGCAGGTGTGCAGCGGGATGGCGGCTTACTTCCGCGATGTGTACGACCATCTGCAGCGGATCGTGAAGACGATCGAAGGGCGTCGCGAGATGGTCGTCACCGCGATCCAGGTCAACCTCGGGATGATTTCGCTCGCGGAGAACGAGGTGACCAAGCGGCTCGGCTCGTTCGCCGCGCTGTTCGCGATACCGACGATGATCGCCGGCATCTACGGGATGAACTTCGCGAACATGCCCGAGCTGCACCTGAAATACGGGTTCTACGGCTGCATCGCGGTGATGGCCATCGCCGACCTCGCGCTGTGGTGGCGTTTCAAACGGGCAGGGTGGCTGTAGTCCGGCTTCAGGCTGGACGCGGTGCGTGCTTGCCGACCACGACGCGCCACGGCCGCACGCGCCACGATTTCACGAGGCCGTTCTGCACGTACGGATCGGCGCGCGCGAACGATTCAGCCGCTTCCGGCGAATCGCCTTCGAACACGAGCACCGCCTGGTCGGCCGGGTCCGCCAGCGCGCCGGCGAGCACCAGTTCGCCGCGCTCGGTCGCGGCCTGCGCGAGCGCCAGATGTTCCGCACGGAACGGCTCGCGCCGCGACAGGTAATCGTCGACGAGTTCGTAGATCAACTGGTAATGCATGATTGCTCCGGGAGTCGGTTTCCGCCGCGGGAGGGTGGGCGGCTGGCTCAGTATAGGGCAGCGGGAAAGCCGTTGGCGGCGGGGTTTGCCGGTTGTGACGACGGGCATTCACGGGTTCGTTTTTTGAACGACGCATCCCGGGCGGTGTCCCGATGTTCTTCTTAAAATGCAACTAACGGTCGAGTTTCTCGACGTCGGCAAATTAGCGGGTGCGGCCGCATTTTCGTTCGCACTGCCTGAAATCTGCCTGCAGAAATGAGGGTCCGCCAAGCGTATTCCGGGGCCGGATTCCGCACGCCGGCGAGGGCAGACGAAGGCCTTGAAAGCGAGTTGGGCCGGCTGCCGGGCCATGTGGGCGGGCGCTGCACGAGGGCATTTCCATTGGCCCGGAATGCGACCTATGCTGAACGAACCGGGAGCGAACACCGTTCGCCCTATTCGTCCGATTCGCCCAGACGAGGTGCGCCATGCCGGTCTCAGCCACCCTGCAGGATTGCCTGCGCCAGAAGTCATCGCGGTACGAAGTCGTGTACCACCCCTATAGTCATACGAGCATGGAGACGGCCGCCGCCGCGCATATTCCCGGCGATCGTCTCGCGAAAACCGTGCTTCTCGAGGACGCCGAAGGCTACGTCGCCGCCGTATTGCCGACGACGCACGCCGTGCGCCTGTCGGATCTCTGGGTGAAGACGGGGCGCCATCTCGTGCTCGCCCGGGAGGTCGAGTTGCGCGAGCTGTTCAAGGATTGCGACATGGGCGCGCTGCCGCCGGTCTGCATGGCGTACGGGATGAAGACGTTTCTCGAGGAACACCTCGCGCAGCAGCCGGAAGTCTATTTCGAGGCCGGCGATCATCAAGCGCTGATTCACATGATGCAGGACGAATTCCTGATGCTGATGGAGACGGCCGAGCGCGCGCATTTCTCGCACCGGATGCAGGGGATGATGCTGTCCTGAGCGATGCGGGTCGTGTGTCGATGAAGCATGCGCGGGCATTTTCCCACCGGGCTCGGTGAGGTGGGGATGCCCGTGCGTGCAGAAGGGCGGGCAACGAATTCCCGTGGCCCCGGCTTTATCCGTCGTCGGAAGATACATTCGTTATGCAGATCATTTTGAGAATTGGATCGTTGCAGGAGGTTTCAATATTTTGATTTGCAATCCTATTAAAAGTAACGAAGATCGACCGTACGGATATCGCCTGAACAGGACCCCGCCTGCATGAAAGCGGTCAATCGGCTTCCATCCATGCATCGGACAATGAAGCGCATCCGGCATTGCTCATTCCGGAGTGCACCGATTCGGTGTGCCAGCACTAAATTGGTGATTATTTTGGATGAGCACTGAATTAGTGCGATAACCATACAAACCAATTACGAAATTAATGGGAAATGGTTGGCGAAGTTTACTAACTCGTTATTCGAGTAAGGCCTCCAAACTTTGTATTCAAGTATCAAATAAAGTTTGACGCCCGGATTTTTTCCTTGCTATCTTCTGCACCCAAGACGAACGGCCAGGCTGACATCAGCGTGTAACGAAGATCCAATCGTCATACGAGAAATGTGCCTGTGTCGACGCAGCTGACAATTGCCTGACCACGCTGGTGCGGGATAGACGCCGGATAGGGCGGCTATCCCGTTGCGGTTGAAACGATTCCTTGAAATTGAATAAACGGGATCCGAAATCGATACTTTCAATTCGGATTGCCAATTGAATTAAAAATGAAATTTCGAGTTGAGGCGGCGCCGGAACCGACCCGGTTCCGGCGCCGGCCATCATCGCGAAACTGGGCGATTCGCTTGGGGGAAGGATAGTGGGCATGAAAGTCGAAGAGCATCTGGTTGCTTCGAACAGCGGACTGGCCACGCTGGGCCGTCCGCGGGAATTCGGCAAGAAGCAGCAGAATCCGGTGCGCCGTTTCGGCGGCATCGCAGTCGTCCTCCTGTTGCATGCAGTGCTGATCTACGCATTGCTCAATGGCCTCGCGACCAAGGTCGTGCAGGTGATCCAGCATCCGATCGAAACCCGCATCATCGAGCCGGTGAAGCCGCCGCCGCCCCCGCCGATGCCGGTCGTCAAGCTTCCGCCGCCGAAGTTCGCGCCGCCGCCGCCGCCGTTCGTGCCGCCGCCTGAAGTGCCGGTGCAGGCACCCCCGCAGCAGGCGACCATCACGCACCAGTCGGCACCGGTGCCGTCCGCGCCGGCCGTGCAGGCGCCGGTCGTCGCACCGCCCGCGCCGGCCAAGCCGGTCAGTCACGAAGTGGGTGTCGTCTGCCCGAATTCGGACTCGATGCGCGCGTCGATGCAGTACCCGAAGGAAGCGCAGGAAAACAACATCACGGGTGACGTGACGATCGAGTTCGTCGTGGATGCGGAAGGGAACATCACGAACGAACGCGTGGCCCAGTCGGCCGACCCCGTGCTCGATCGTGCGGCCTACAACACCGTGAAGCGGTTCAAATGCGTGGCGCAAGGCCAGGCGGTACGGGTGCAGGTGCCGTTCTCGTTCAACCTGAATTGATGCAGTGGGCGGTCCGGCGGGAGCCGGACCGGTGAAAACCGGCTTGAACCTAAATCGTAAGTTCAACGAAAGAATTGGAGTGGGGTATGACGAAGCGTTCTCTGGCCGCGCTGGCGGCAAGCCTGTTGATGTCCGTCGCCGCAATCGACGGGCTCGTTGCACCGCAGCTCGCTTACGCGCAAGCGAGCGGACCCGCGGCGACATCCGACGCGTCGACGCAGGCCGCGGCGCCGACGCAGGCGCCCGCTGCCGCCGAGCCGGCCCCGCCGCCGGCGCCGGCCACCACCGAAGCGGTCGAGAATCCGTACGGGCTCGGCGCGCTCTGGAAGAACGGCGACTTCGTCGCGCGCTTCGTGCTGATCCTGCTCGTGATCATGTCGATGGGCAGCTGGTACATCATGATCACGAAGTTCGTCGAACAGTTGCGGGCGAACCGCCGCGCGAAACTCGCCGACGCGCAGCTCTGGAGCGCGCCGTCGCTGGCCGAGGGCGCGAAGCTGCTCGACGAGGCATCGCCGTTCCGCTTCATCGCCGAAACGGCAATCGAGGCGGGCGAGCATCACGACGAGGCGCTGCTCGAAGCCGTGGATCGCAACACGTGGATCGACGTGTCCGTCGAGCGCTCGATCACGAACGTGTCGAACCGCATGCAGGACGGGCTCGCGTTCCTCGCGACGGTCGGCTCGACCGCGCCGTTCGTCGGGCTGTTCGGCACGGTCTGGGGGATCTATCACGCGCTGACGGCGATCGGGATCGCGGGCCAGGCGTCGATCGACAAGGTCGCGGGCCCGGTGGGCGAGGCGCTCATCATGACGGCGATCGGCCTGGCGGTCGCGGTGCCGGCTGTACTCGGCTACAACTTCCTGGTCCGGCGCAACAAGTCGGTGATGGAGCGGGTCCGCAACTTCGGCGCCCAGCTGCATACCGTGCTGCTGGCCGGCAGCAAGCGTCCCGCTCGCGTGCCGTCGGCCGCCGCGTCGCTCGTGAACTGACCGGCTGACGGAGGCGCGCGATGGGCATGAACGTCGGGCAGGACGAAAGCGACGAGGTGATCGCGAACATCAACACGACGCCGCTCGTCGACGTGATGCTGGTGTTGCTGATCATCTTCCTGATCACGATTCCGGTCGTCACGCACACGATCCAGCTGCAGTTGCCGAAGGAGGTCGTGCAGCCGCTGCAGACCACGCCGAAGAGCGTCGAGATCGCGGTGAACCGCGACGGCGATTTCTTCTGGGGTGAGCAACTGGTCGATGCGTCGACGTTGCTCGCGAAGCTGAAGGGCGTGTCGCAGCAGCAGCCGCAACCGAGCGTCCACGTGCGGGGCGACCAGAACACGCGCTACGAGTTCATCGGCCGGGTCATCACGATGTGCGAGCGGGCGGGTATCGCGAAGGTGTCGTTCATCACGGAACCGCCGGCGCGGGGTGGTTAACGTTGCATGGGAGCGGCACACGCGCCGGTTCTGATTGATGGCGAAGCATGGGATCTGAGCAAGCACTAAAGCGCTAACTCTGGTCGACCGCGAAGCATGGGATCTGAGTAAGCGCTAAAGCGCTAACTCAGATCGACAGGAGCAAACGATGGGAATGAACGTGCCTTCGGGCGGGAGCAGCAGCGAGCCGGACGTGATGGTCGACATCAACACCACGCCGCTGATCGACGTGATGCTGGTGCTGCTGATCATGCTGATCATCACGATCCCGATCCAGATGCATTCGGTGAAGATGGACCTGCCGGTGGGGAACCCGCCGCCGCCCGCCGCACCGCCGGAAGTCGTGCAGATCGACATCGACTTCGACGGCACGACGACGTGGAACGGCGCGCCGGTGCCGAATCGCGCGGCACTCGAGGCGAAGCTGACGGAAGTCGCGCACGAGCCCGTACAGGCAGAGATCCATCTGCGGCCGAACAAGCTGGCGCCATACAAGGACGTGGCGGCCGTCCTGGCGTCTGCGCAGCGCGTGGGCGCGACGAAGATCGGCCTGATCGGCAACGAGCAGTTCATGCAATGACGGGACAGGCCAACCGATGAACCAGCAACGATGGAAACGGATGGTGGCGCTGACGGCGCTCGGTGCGGCCTGTGCGCTCGGCCGGCCGGCGTGGGCAGCCGACGCGTTGCGGCCCGATGTGGCGAAGCCGCTGGCGGCGGCGCAGGAGCTGTATCGCGCGCACAAGTATCGCGACGCGCTCGGCAAGATCGCGCAGGCGGCCGCCGTGCCCAACCGCACGCCGTATGAAACCTACATGGTGGAAGCGACGCGCGGCGCGGCGGCGATGGCGGCCGGCGATACGGGCGTGGCCGCGCAGGCCTACGAAACCGTGCTGAACTCGGGGCGCCTGTCGGGCGAGGACGAGCAGCGGACGACGGCGGCGCTCGCGGGAATCTACTTCCAGCAGAAGAACTATCCGCAGGCGATCCGCGTCGCGCAGCGCTACCTGAAGGCGGGCGGCACGGACCCGGAAATGCGCATGCTGCTGACGCAGTCGTATTACCTGTCGAACGATTGCGGCCAGGTCGTGAGCCAGTTGAAGGCCAGCACGGACGCACAGGTGAAGGCCGGCCACGCGCCGGACGAAGGGCAGTTGCAGATGCTGGCGACCTGCGCGCAAAAGAGCAAGGATGCCGGCGCCTATCGCAGCGCGCTCGCCATGCTGGTGGCTTATCACCCGAGCCCCGCGTACTGGGAGGAAATGGTCTCGGCGATTCGCGGCAGCCCCGGTTACCTGTCGTCGCTCGACCTCGACATCTACCGATTGCGCCGGGCGGCGGGCTCGCTGACGACGGCCGACGCCTATATGGAGATGACGCAGCTCGCGCTGGTGGCGGGCACGCCGGCCGAAGGCCGGCAGGTGATCGACCAGGGGTTCGCGTCCGGCGTGCTGGGCAAGGACGCGCAGGCGGACCGCGAGAAACGGCTGCGGGCGCTGGCCGACAAGCGCGCGCAGTCGGGCGCGGACGCTGCCGATCCGGTGGCGCCGATCGACGCGGGCATGAATCTGGTGTTTGCGGGCCACGCGGCGCAGGGGCTGTCGATGATGGAGCAGGCGATCGCGAAGGGCGGGCTCGAGCATCCCGATGTGGCGCGGCTGCGGCTCGGCGAAGCGTACTACGTGGCGGGCGAGAAGGCGCATGCGGTCCAGGTGCTGCGGACGGTGAAGGGTACCGACGGATCGGGGGATCTGGCGAAGCTCTGGACGGTCGTGGCGTCGCGGTAACGACGGAGGGGGAAGCAGGCGCGCGATGCGGGATGGGCGCCGTGCGGCATACACGTGGTATTGCGGCGACTTGAAGGAGGGGAAGTCTGTCTGGGCGAAGAAAAGGGGCAGTTTCGTTAATTAGTAAACCGAATGAAATGAGCGTGAATCGCGCGACCACGAAGCCGGAATCCCGCTTCGCGGCACGTGCGACGTGCGCCCGGCGGCGAAGGGGAGCAGAGTGTCGCGCCGTGGCGGCAGCCTCATGGCATCGGGGAAGGCCTGCCGACATCAAACCGATTTCGATTGAGAGGTTCCGTTCTTCCATGGTCTTGCCTCCCGATGAATCGGTGCTCGTCGCGGTTTCGCTCGGCAACAAGATCCGCGCGCTTCGGCAGCGGCTGAAACTCACGCTCGACGAAGCGGCCACGACGGCAGGGATCTCGAAGCCGTTCCTGTCGCAGGTCGAGCGTGGGCGCGCGACGCCGTCGATCACGTCGCTGGTGAGAATCGCGAAGGCGCTCGGTGTGACGATGCAGTACTTCATCGACACGCCAACCGAGGCGCGCTCGGTGTGCCGCGGCGACGCATTGCAGTATTTCCAGTTCGCGAACTCAGCCAGTTCCTTTGCCCGGCTGACGAATCTCGTGGACGGTCGCAAGCTCGATGCGATTCTCGTCAGGATACCGGCGGGGCAGTCGCCGTCGGAAGTGACGACGCATGCCGGGGAGGAGTTTCTCTACGTGATGCGCGGCAGGGTCGTGCTCACGCTGGAGGATTGCACGTTCATGCTGGGCGCGGGCGACACCGCGCACTACGAGTCGACGACGCCGCATGCGTGGCAGAACACGGCCGACGAAGAGGCGGTGATCGTCTGGGTCGGTACGCCGCGGCTGTTCTAGCCCGTCGGACCAGAGTTATTGGAAGCGGTAAGCAAGCTGTGCACTCAATGTAAGTAATCAGTATTGCAAATCAAATAATACGAAAAGGCCATGCGGTGTTCGCGCTGCACGGTCGATCCGTTCGGATCGCGGTGGTTGGCAGGACGGAAATGGCGGGCTCCGGTACACGGGTGCCCAGGACGCGCGACGAATTCACAAGATTCGGACGTGCAGCGGGTGGGGTCTTACTGACGAGCGAGAGGAAACAAGATGAAGCAGAGAGCGCTAGCGTTGGCCATCAAAAGAATAGTCTGGGCAGAACTGGCACTCACCGCGACGCTGGCGGTGCCGGCCTTCGCACAGAGCCAGCCGGCGCCTGGCGCTGTTGCCGTGGCGGATGCAGTCGCGACCGGCGCGCCTCCGGCCGCGATCGTCGCGCAGGCGGGCGGTACCACAAGCACGCCTGCTGAAACGGGCGCGGCAGCACCCGGCGCAGCCGCGAACGGGCAGGGCAAGGTCGCACAGATCAAGCGTTTCGAGGTGACCGGCTCGCTGATCCGGCAATCCGACAAGACCGGCTTTCAGCAGGTACAGACCATCACGCCGAAGGAGATCCAGGCCAGCGGCGCGGTGACGGTGACCGACTTCCTGCGCAATGCGACGGCGAACTCGGCGAATAGCTGGGGCGAAGGGCAGTCGGGCAACTTCGCGGCCGGCGCGGCCGGCATCGCGCTGCGCGGCCTGTCCGAGAAATACACGCTCGTGCTGGTCGACGGCCAGCGCGTGGCGCCGTATGCGTTCTTCTCGAACAGCGTCGATTCGTTCTTCGACCTCAACACGCTGCCGCTCAACGACATCGAGCGCATCGAAATCGTGAAGACGGGCGCGGTGTCGCAATACGGATCGGACGCGATCGGCGGCGTCGTCAACATCATCACGAAACACAATTTCCGCGGGCTGCAGCTCGACGGCAGCATCGGCAGCGCGATCAACGCCGGCAACGGCGACGGCACGACGAAGTTCGGCGTGCTCGGCGGCTTCGGCGACCTGAACGCCGACCGCTTCAACGTGACGGCGGCGCTCAGCTACTACAAGTCGAACGGTTTCACGCTTGCCGATCGCGATTCGACCCGCAACCAGGACTTCACGGGCAAGCCGGGCGGCTTTTCGTTGCTCGGGCCGTCCTACTGGAACATGCCCGACGGCAGTGCGCAGGCGCTGAACGGCTGCCCGTTCGGCGGGGCGGTGCACCCGGCCGCGACGAACTCGCTGTCGGCCGGCCTGCCGGGCACGATCTGCGCGTTCAACACGGCGGAAAGCACGTCGATCCTGCCGATGACCGAACGCCTGAACGCGAAGCTGCATGGCGACTTCAAGATCAACGACACGACGACGGCGTTCGCGGACTTCCTGGAAAGCTACAACACGACCACGACCAACGATGGCCTGTGGAACAACGTGATCGGCAACCCGCAGAACCCGGCGCTGGTGTGGAATCCGCAGACGCAGTTGCTGTCGCCGTTCAACACGGTCGTGCCGGTGACCAACCCGTACAACACGACGGGCGCGGCGACGCCGTTGACCTACGCGTTCCCGAACACGGTCGCGCAGAAGACCTGGGCGAACTACTGGCGCGCGGCGGCCGGCATCAAGGGCTCGTTCACGCTGCCGTACGGCGACTGGGACTGGGCGACGTCGGTCAGCCATTCGCAGAGCACGGTGTCGAACGTGTTCACGAATCAGCTGAACGTGAATGCGCTGAACAACATCTACCAGAACGGCACGCTGAATTTCGCGAACCCGGCCGCGACGCCGAACGCCTTCAACGGCCTGTACCAGGAAGCGAACAACCTCGGCATCTCGAAGCTCGATACGATCGACGCGACGCTGTCGACACCGAACCTGTTCCACCTGCCGACCGGTGACGTCGGCATCGGCTTCGGTGCACAGTTCACGCACCAGAGCGAAACGCTGACGCCGGGCTCCGAGTACCTGAGCGGCGCGGTGATCTCGCCCGATCTGCAGACCGTGAACGGCGCGCGCAACGTCGCGGCCATCTATTACCAGGTCAACGTGCCGATCCTGGAGAACCTGACGTTCAGCCAGGCAGGTCGCTACGACCACTACACGGACGTGGGCGGTGCGTTCTCGCCGCGCTTCGCGCTGCGCTACCAGCCGATCAAGGCGCTCACGCTGTATACGTCGTACAACCGCGGCTTCCGCGCGCCGACCTTCGTCGAGGACAGCAAGTCGCAGACGCTCGGCATCCAGGTCGACCCGGCTACCGGCCAGAACTACACGTCGATCACGGTCGGCAACCCGAACCTCGCGCCGGAACGCACGCGCAACTTCAACATCGGCTTCCAGGTTTCGCCGGCCCGCTACACGGATATCGGCTTCGACTGGTACAAGATCCGCATCGACAACGTGATCGGCCAGGGCAAGCCGTCGCAGGTCGTGACCGACCCGACGACCGGCCAGCTGCTGTACAAGGTGATTCCGTACCAGAACCTCGGCTACCTCGACACGAACGGCTTCGAAGGCACGTTCCGCCAGGGTCTGCCGCTCAAGGGCTGGGGCATGCTCACACTGTCGGGCGACTGGGCGTACGTCAACAGCTACAAGATCGGCTTCCCGGGCAGCGCACCGATCAACGGCGCGGGCAACAACTTCACGATCACGCAGCCGTTCGGCGGCAGCTTCCCGCGCTGGCGCGGCAACACGACGCTCGACTGGAACTATCGCAAGTTCGATGCGGCGCTGACGTGGCAGTTCACGGGCCCGTACGCGCAGAACCTGCTGGCGGAGCCGCCGAAGGTCGGTTCGTACAGCCAGTTCAACCTGATGTTGACGTACACGGGCTTCAAGAACTGGACGATCTACGGCGGCATCGACAACATCTTCAACCGCACGCCGCCGTACGATCCGATCTTCGCGAACGGCACGCTGAGCCAGAGCGGGTACGACACGTCGGTGTATTCGTATATCGGCCGCTTCGCGCAGGTTGGCGCGACGTACAAGTTCTGACGCCGACACGCGCAAGACCGAACTGCTTGGACAGGCCGCTCCACGTCCACTACCCCTAATTCGGAGCGGCCTTTTTTTAACCAGGCGCGATGACGGTACTGCCGGGTTCGACCGGCATCGACGACGTATGAATCGGCAGGCATTGATCGCGCGCGGGCATCGGGCCGGCACGCTACCGGGTTGATTGAACATGAGACTGTTGAAATGGCGACGGATACACGCACTGTTCGCATGCGTGGTGCTGATCGCATACGCCGCGGTCATGCCGCAAGCCGCGCGCGCGGTGCCGGCCATCGCGCAATATGACCAGCCGAAATACCCGCCGGGCTTCACGCATTTCGATTATGCGGACCCGCAGGCGCCGGATACCGGCACGCTCAACTTCGAAAACTACGACGAAGCACAGAGCTACGACTCGCTGAACCCGTTTCTGACCCGCGGCTCGCCCGCGCCGGACATCAAGAACCTGATGTTCGACACGCTGATGCAGCGCAGCTGGGATGAACTCGCGTCCGAATACGCGCTGATCGCCGACGACGTCGAGGTCGCGCCGGATCGACTGTCCGCGACGTTCCACATCAATCCGGCCGCGCGCTTCTCGAACGGCGACGCAATCACCGCGGCTGACATCAAGTATTCGTTCGATACGCTGACGAGCCCGCAGGCGTCGCCGCTGTACAACGCGCAATTCTCGATCATCAAGCGCGCGGTGGTCGTCGACAGCCACACGATCCGCTTCGAATTCAAGCACGCGGAGCGCGACGCCGCGCTGATCGCAGGCGACCTGCCGGTGTTCTCGCCGAAGTGGGGGCAGCGCGCGGACGGTACGCGGCCGGCGTTCGACCAGATCGCGAACGAGCCGCCGATCGCGAGCGGCGCGTACCTGATCGAGCAGCGCAGGAACGACAAGCAGATCGCGTACGTGCGCAACCCGCACTACTGGGCCGCGAATCTGCCGTCGCGGCGCGGGATGTTCCGTTTCGCGCGCGTGTCGTTCAAGCTGTACCTCGACCAGTACACGGCGCTCGAGGCGTTCAAGGCCGGCGATGTCGACGCGCGGATGGAGTACAGCTCGACGCAGTGGGCGCGCAAGTACGTCGGCAAGAATTTCAGCAACGGCATGCTGAAGAAGGGGGAATTCCCGGACGGCCCCGCGCAGATGCAGGGTTTCCTGATGAACCTGCGCAAGCCGATGTTCCAGGACGTGCGCGTGCGGCATGCGCTCGCGCTGGCGTTCGACTTCGACTGGATGAGCCGGATGATGTTCTACGGACAGTACCGCCGCACCAACAGCTTCTGGGACGCGAGCCCGTTCGCCGCGTCCGGCATGCCGAGCGCGAAGGAGCTCGCGCTGCTCGAACCGTACCGCTCGACGCTGCCGCCGGAGGTGTTCGGGCCGATGGTCAAGCAGCCGTCGACGCTGCCGCCGGGCTCGCTGCGCGCGAACCTCAGGCAAGCGCGCGACTTGCTCGCGCAGGCCGGCTGGCACTATCGCGACGGCGCGCTGCGCGACGCGAACGGCACGCCGATGACGATCGAGATCATCGACGACCAGCCCGGCATGGATCGCCTGATCCTGCCGTACACGCAAGCGCTCGCGACGCTCGGCATCCATGCGTACCTGCACGAGATCGACAGCGCGCTCTACCAGAAGCGGCTCGACAATTTCGAGTACGACATGACGACGTATATCTACTCGCCCGTGACGATCCCCGGCGCGGAGCTGACGCGCCGTTTCGGCAGCGCGGCTGCCTCGCAGCCCGGCTCGGAGAACTATCCGGGCGTGAAGTCGAAAGCCGTCGATGCGCTGATCCGCGCGGCGCTCGCGGCGAATACGCTCGACGATCTCGAGACGGCCACGCACGCCCTTGATCGCGTGCTGATCAATCTGTACGTACTGGTCCCGCAGTACTACATGCCGAACGCGCGGATCGCGTACAAGACGACGCTCGGCCATCCGGCGGTCGTGCCGGCTTCCTATCAGTACGAGGACTGGATCGTCGACTACTGGTACGGGAAGCGGCCGGCGGTCCAACCCGCTCCGGCGGCCTGACGGAGAACAACCATGCTGGCATACATACTCAGGCGCCTGCTGTTGATGATCCCGACGCTGATCGGCGTCGTGACGATCACGTTCGCGGTCACGCAGTTCGTGCCGGGCGGCCCGGTCGAGCAGGTGCTCGCGCAATTGCGCCACGGCAGCACGCGCGGCGGGGAGGCGGGCGGAAGTGGAGGCGGCTACCACGGCAGCCAGGGTGTCGACCCGCAGCAGATCGAGCAGATCCGCAAGCAGTTCGGCTTCGACAAGCCGCCGCTCGAACGCTACGTGCTGATGCTGAAAAGCTATGCGACGTTCGACCTCGGCCAGTCCTACTTCGCGCACCGCAGCGTGTGGGCGGTAATCCGCTCGAAGCTGCCGGTGTCGATCACGCTCGGGCTTTGGACGGTGATCCTCACGTATCTCGTGTCGGTGCCGCTCGGCATCGCGAAGGCGGTGCGCAACGGTTCGCGGTTCGACACCGTGACGAGCGTGCTGGTGCTGACCGGGTACGCGGTGCCGGGCTTCGTGCTCGGCGTGCTGCTACTGATGCTGTTCGGCGGCGGCACGTTCTGGCAGGTGTTTCCGATGCGCGGGCTCACGTCGGACAACTTCGACGACCTGACGCTGATCGGCAAGACGCTCGACTATCTGTGGCACATGGTGATGCCGGTCACCGCGTCGGTGATCGGCAATTTCGCGATCGTCACGATCCTGACGAAGAACACGTTCCTCGACGAAATCGGCCGGCAATACGTGCTGACCGCGCGCGCGAAAGGGGCGCCGGAGCGCGACGTGCTGTGGAAGCACGTGCTGCGCAATGCGGCGATCCCGCTGCTCACCGGGTTGCCGGCCGCGTTCGTCGGTGCCTTCCTGAACGGCAACCTGCTGATCGAGACGCTGTTCTCGCTCGACGGGATGGGGCAACTGTCGTACGACTCGGTGATCCGCCGCGACTATCCGGTCGTGCTCGGCTCGCTGTTCCTGTTCACCCTGATCGGTCTGCTGACCAAGCTTATCGCGGATATCTGCTATGTCCTCGTCGACCCCCGTATCCAGTTCAGCCGCCTGGACCACTGATCCAGCGTGCGCGCCGTCGCCGTCGCCGTGGCGGCGCACGTGGCAGCGCTTTCGTGCGCAGCCGCTCGGCTATGCAAGCCTCGCGATCTTCGCGACGCTGTTCGTGCTCAGCCTGTGTGCCGACGGCCTGTCGAACGATCGGCCGCTGCTCGTGCGCTACGACGGGCACTATTACTTTCCGATCGTGAAGGACTATCCGGAGACCGAGTTCGGCGGCGACTTTCCGGCGAAGACCAACTATCTCGACCCGTACATTCGCGCGAAGCTCGAGGCAGGCGGCAATTTCGCGATCTATCCGCCGAATCGTTACCGCTACGACACGATCGACTATTTCGCATCGCGGCCGTATCCGGCGCCGCCGTCGGCGAGCAACTGGCTAGGCACCGACCAGTTCGGGCGGGACGTGCTCGCGCGACTGCTGTACGGGTTCCGGCTGTCGGTGCTGATGGCGTTCGCGCTGACCGTGTCGGGGGTGCTGGTCGGCGTGCTGACCGGCGCGCTGCAGGGCTTCTACGGCGGCCGCACCGACCTGATCGGGCAGCGCTTGATCGAGATCTGGAGTGCGTTGCCGGACCTGTACCTCTTGATCATCTTCGCATCGATCTTCACGCCTTCGCTGTGGTTGCTGTTCATCCTGCTGTCGATGTTCGGCTGGCTCGTGCTGTCTGATTACGTGCGCGCGGAGTTCCTGCGCAACCGCGCGCTCGACTACGTGAAGGCCGCACGCACGATGGGACTGTCGAACTGGCAGATCATGTGGCGGCACGTGCTGCCGAACAGCCTGACGCCGGTGATCACGTTCCTGCCGTTCCGGATGAGCGCGGCGATCCTGTCGCTGACGAGCCTCGACTTCCTTGGCCTCGGCGTGCAGCCGCCGACGCCGAGCCTCGGCGAACTGCTGCAGGAAGGCAAGAACTACCTCGACGCGTGGTGGATCTCGATCTCCGCGTTCGCGGCGCTCGTCATCACGCTGTTGCTGCTGACCTTCATGGGCGACGCGCTGCGCAACGCGCTCGACACGCGCTCGCGCGGCTCGGCATTCGGCGGGGAGCGATGATGGCGAATGCGTTGCTTCAGATCGACGGGTTTTCGGCGCGCTTCGGTACGAAGGCGGCCGTGCAGGACCTGAGCCTGTCGGTCGGCCGCGGCGAGCGCGTGGCGCTCGTCGGCGAATCGGGGTCGGGCAAGAGCGTGACGGCGCTGTCGATCCTGCGCCTCGCGCAGCAGGCGACGCTGTCGGGACGGATGCTGTTCGACGGCGAGGACCTGCTCGCGAAGACCGAACGGCAGATGCGCGGGATTCGCGGCGCCGACATCGCGATGGTGTTCCAGGAACCGATGACGGCGCTGAATCCGCTGTATACGATCGGTAAGCAGATCGCCGAGAGCCTGCGGCTGCACGAGGGGCTGCGGCCGGGCGATGCGCGCGAGCGGGGGATCGCGCTGCTGCGGCGCACCGGGATTCCGGAGCCGGAACGGCGCATCGACAGCTTTCCGCATCAGTTGTCGGGTGGGCAGCGGCAGCGCGCGATGATCGCGATGGCGCTGGCATGCCGGCCGCGGCTATTGCTGGCCGACGAGCCGACGACGGCGCTCGACGTGACGGTGCGCCAGCAGATCGTCGATCTGCTGATCGAACTGCAGGAGCAGGAGGCGGCCGCGCGCGGGATGGCCGTGCTGCTGATCACGCACGACCTGAATCTCGTGCGGCGTTTTGCGCAGCGCGTGGCCGTGATGGAGCAGGGCGTGCTCGTGGAGACGAACACGACCGACGCGCTGTTCGCCGCGCCGCAGCACGCCTATACGCGCCGGCTGCTCGACAGCGCCCCGCAGCGGGACGTCGAGCCGGTCGCGGCCGGCGCGCAGACGATTCTCGACGTGCAGGACCTCGCCGTCGATTACCGCATCGCGGCGAAGGGCTGGCGCGCGGTGCTCGGCAAGACGACGTTCCGCGCCGTGCACGATGTGAAGTTGAATCTGAGGCGCGGCGAAACGCTGGGAATCGTCGGCGAATCGGGCTCGGGGAAATCGACGCTGGCGGCGACGGTGCTCGGCTTGCAGCGGCCGGCCGCGGGCTCGATCGAAATCGACGGCATGCCGCTGGACGCGCTGCGGACGACGGGCGGCAGGCGCGCGCTGTACGGCAGGATGCAGGTCGTGTTCCAGGATCCGTTCGGCTCGCTGTCGCCGCGGATGACGGTCGAGCAGATCGTCGGCGAGGGGCTCGCCGTGCACCGGCCGCAGGTAGCCGGCGCCGCGCGGCGCGCGCGGGTCGCCGCGCTGCTGCAGGAGGTCGGCCTGCCGGCCGAAGCGATGCTTCGCTATCCGCACGAATTTTCCGGCGGCCAGCGCCAGCGCATCGCGATCGCGCGCGCGCTGGCGGTGGAGCCGGAGCTGCTGGTGCTGGACGAGCCGACGAGCGCGCTCGACGTGTCGATCCAGAAGCAGGTGCTGAATCTGCTGACGAATCTGCAAAAGAAGTACGAGCTGAGCTACCTGTTCATCACGCACGATCTCGCGGTGATGCGTGCAATGGCCCACCGGGTCGTGGTGATGAAGGCGGGGCGGGTAGTCGAGGAGGGCGATACGCTCGACGTGCTGCATGCGCCGTCCCATCCGTATACACGCGCGCTGCTCGCGTCGTCGATGCTGGCTCCGGTGCGCGGCACACAAGAGAGAACCGATGATTGACGTGAACCGGGCGAAGTACGCCCAGGTCGCCCAAACGCCGTGCGGCGCCGACGGGGATGCCGTTCCGCGGTCCCGCGCCGAAACGCCGGCGGTTCGCTGACGCATGCCGATGCCATCGTTCTTCATCGATCGTCCCGTCTTTGCGTGGATCGTTGCGCTCGCAATCGTCGTCGCGGGCGTGCTCGCCATTCCGCAGCTTCCGATCGCGCAGTATCCGCGGCTTGCGCCGCCGCGGGTCGTGATCACGGCCGCGTATCCGGGCGCGTCGACCGAGACGGTCGACGGCGAGGTCGGCAGCATCATCGAGGAAAGCCTCGACGGCGCCGACGGGCTTCTGTATTACGCGACGAGCAGCGACGGTCACGGCAATCTCGAGATCGACGTCACGTTTTCGCCCGGCACCGATCCGGACATCGCGCTCGTCGACGTGAACAACCGGCTGAAGCAGGTCGAGCCGCGGTTGCCGCAGCAGGTCGTTCAGCAGGGGATCGGCGTATTCAAGGCAGCGAACACGTTCCTGATGCTCGTCACGCTGACGTCGACCGACGGCACGCGCGATTCCGCGCAACTCGGCGATTACCTGAACCGCTACGTGCTGCGCGAACTGAAGCGTGCGCCGGGCGTCGGCGCGGCCGAGCTGTGGGACGCCGGCGAGGCGCTGCGGGTCTGGCTCGATCCGAACAAATTGCGTGAATACGACCTCGGCGCCGACGACGTGATCGCGGCGATCGGCGTGCAGAACGCGACGGTGACGGCCGGTGCGATCGGCGATGCGCCGTTCGAGCGCGGCCAGCAGCTCACCGCGACGATCGTCGTCAAGGGACAGCTGACGTCGCCGGAGGAGTTCGGCCGGATCGTGCTGAAGTCGAAGCAGGACGGTTCGGTGGTGCGCGTCGCCGACGTCGCGCGTGTCGAAATCGGCCGCGACGATTATTCGTTCTATTCGCGGCTGAACGGCCGCCCGGCGGCCACCGTCGGCATTCAGCTCGGCCCGCGCGGCAACGCGCTCGAAACGTCGAACGCGATCCGTGCGCGGCTTGCCGAACTGTCGAGGGTATTGCCGCCGGGCGTGGCGATGGAGATTCCGTTCGATGGCGCCCATTTCGTGACGATCGCGATCCGGGAGGTCGTGCTGACGCTCGTCGAGGCGGTCGTGCTGGTGTTTTGCGTGATGTGGCTGTTCCTGCGCGATCTGCGTTACACGCTGGTGCCGACCGTCGTGATTCCCGTCACGCTGATGGGTGCGTTCGTCGCGATGTGGGCGTTCGGACTGTCGATCAACGTGTTCACGATGTTCGGTCTCGTGCTGGCGATCGGCATCCTTGTCGACGATGCGATCGTCGTCGTCGAGAGCGTGCACCGGGTGATGGAGGAGGGCGTGTCGCCGCGCGACGCCACGCGCCGCGCAATGAAGCGGATCGGCGGTGCGATCGTCGGGGTGACCGCGGTGCTGACCGCCGTATTCGTGCCGATGGCGTTTTTTCCGGGCGCCGTCGGCGGCATCTACCGGCAGTTCGCGGTGGCGATGATCGCATCGATGCTGGTGTCGTCGTTCATGGCGCTGTCGCTCACGCCCGCGCTGTGCGCGAACCTGCTGAAGCCGGTCGCGCGACACGACGGCGGAATCGGCCGCGCGCGGCGACGTGGCATCGGCACGCATCTGGCCGACTGCTTCGGTGCGTCCTTCGCGCGCGTCGAATCCGGTTATCGCCGTCTCGCCGTGTTCGCCGTGCGCCGCACCGGCATGGTCGTGGCGGTCTACGCGGCGCTCGTGATCGCATGCGGGCTGCTGTACTGGATGATGCCGGGCGGCTTCCTGCCGACCGAGGACCAGGGGCAACTGCAGGTGATGATCCAGTTGCCGGCGGGCGCCACGCAGGCGCGCACGCTCGCGGTCGTCGAGCGTGTCGAGGCGATCCTGCGCGCGGAGCCGGCGATCGCGAACGTGACGAGCGTGATCGGCTGGAGTTTCGCGGGCAGCGGGCAGAACGTCGGGATGGCATTCGTGGAGCTGAAGGACTGGGCGCGGCGCGACGTCGACGCGATGGCGTTGCGCGACCGGCTCAACGGGCGTTTCGGCACGATCCTCGACGGTGACGTCGAGGCGTCGCTGCCGCCGTCGGTGCGCGGCATCGGGCATTCCGACGGATTCACGTTCCGGCTCGAGGATCGCGGCGGCGTCGGGCTCGACGCGTTGAAGGCGGCTCGCGAGCAGTTGTCCGGACGAGCGAAAGCGGATCCGTTGCTCGCCGCCGTGCATTTCGAAGACCTGCCGGACGCGCCGCGCATCGAACTCGATGTCGATCGTGCGAAGGCGTATGCGCTCGGCGTGCCGTTCGAGCGAATCGCGGGCCTTCTGGGCGGCACGTTCGGCTCGAACTACATCAACGATTTTCCGGCATCGGGCCGGATGCGGCGGGTGATCATCGAGGCCGACCCGGCCGCGCGCGTGACCGATGCGCAACTGATGGCGCTGACGGTGCCGAACCGCACCGGCGACATGGTTCCGTTGTCGGCCATCGCCGCGCCGCACTGGACGGTCGGCCCGGTGATGCTGAATCGCTACAACGGCTATCCGTCGCTCGACATCAGCGGCCGCGCGGCGACCGGCACGAGTTCGGGCGCGGCGATGGCGGAGATGGAGCGGCTCGCCGGCGCACTGCCGGTCGGGATCGGCTTCGACTGGGTCGATGCGGCGCGCGAGGAGCAGGTTGCCGCGCGGCAAACGCCGCTGCTCGTCGGGCTGTCCGTGCTCGCGGTTTTCATGGCGCTTGCCGCGCTGTACGAAAGCTGGACGGTCCCGCTGTCCGTGCTGACGATCGTGCCGCTCGGCATGATCGGCGCGATCGCGGCGGCGCTCGCGCGCGGGATGCCGAACGACGTGTATTTCAAGGTCGGGATGATCACGGTGGTCGGGCTGGCGGCGAAGAATGCGATCCTGATCGTGCAGTACGCGCGCGATCTGGCCGGGAGCGGCGTGCCGCTGCGGCAGGCGGTGATCGACGCGGCCGCCGCACGATTCCGGCCGATCATGATGACGTCGATGGCGTTCCTGCTGGGCGTCGTGCCGCTCGTGCTGGCGACGGGCGCGGGTGCGGAAAGCCGGCGATCGATCGGCACGGGCGCGTTCGGGGGCGTGCTCGCCGCGACGATGTTCGGGCTCGTGTTCGCGCCGGTGGCGTTTCGGGTGGTGGTATCCATAGGCCGGCGCGGGCGGCATGCGCCGGGGACGAAGCGCGACGCGCAGCGCGTGGAAACGGCCGAAAATCTGGAGATCGATTGATGGTCGCGACGGGGCGTTGGCGGTGCGATCACGGGATGACGGGTGCGCGACGCCAAGCATGTGCTCGAACGGCCGCAATATCAGGAGTCCGATCTTTTGATCACGGAACACTATGCCGACACGACGGGATTCATGGAGCACGTGTTCGAACTGTTTCCATGCCAAGGATTCGTGTCTCCTCTCTGGTAAACAAAAAAGTTCGGTCTGGCGAGTACCGGCCGCGTGCTCCATTGCGGCGCATGCGCGAGCGGGTGAAAAAGGCAGCCACACAAGGAAGACAGAACAACGGTAGCGGCGGATGAACCATATCGATTTTTATTCGGCACCAACCGAGTGCATCTATTGCACCTAAACAAAGTTATGTGGCATCAAATATTTTTTGACGCGTCGATTCTGTCCTGCTATGTTCGCGTCCAACGTAAAACTTTGGTAGTGAACGGTAATGAAGATTCCGTGCATTAAGACATTCAAAGTGAAGACGTAAAGCAGCCCTTCAACGAGCGACTGCCTCTCCTGGCAACACATGCGCGCTAATTGACGAAGCGCCATGGTGCGAATGTTCCAGGGGAATCTTGTATGCGGTCGTTCGATGCACGAAAAGATCGATCCATGTAATTAGGTTTCCTAACTCTATAGGAATGCCGCTTCTTTTATTTCAAATTCATTCCACTCCGCAGTGGAGGAAATAAATTTGAAAGAAATAAACGGACGGAATGGTTTTGATCGCCAGACGACGAATCAGGAACGCGGGGCGACGCTATTTAAAGGCCGGCGAATCTCCGTGCATACAAAAAGGTAAGGCCTTGCGACGACAGAGGGGTGTTATGAAACCAACGGCTTTGGGATCGGCAATACGCAGCATCGTATGGGCTGAAGTCGCGTTGACGGCGGCTTTGGGTACCTCCGCTTACGCGCAGACAACGCCTGTCGACGGGAACGTCGCCGCCGAGCAAACCGGCAGCTCGGCCGCCGCCGCGCCCGCGCCCGCGCCTGCGCCTGCGCCGGCATCGGGCACCGCCGCGGGCGGGCAGACCGTGAAAAAGCTCGACAAGTTCGAAGTGACGGGCTCGCTGATCCGTACATCCGACAAGGTCGGTCACACCGAGGTGCAGGTCATCACCGCGAAGGAAATCCAGCAAAGCGGATACACGACGGTTGCCGATTTCCTGCGTTCGACGTCGGCCAATTCCGCAAGCAGCTGGGGCCAGACGACGATGAACAGCTCGGCCCCCGGCGGCGCCGGCATGGCGTTGCGCGGGCTCAGCGAGAAATACACGCTCGTGCTCGTCGATGGCCAGCGCGTCGCGAACTATGCGCAGTCGGTGAACTTCACCGACACGTTCTTCGATGTCAACGCGATCCCGTTGAACATGGTCGAGCGCGTCGAGATCGTCAAGACCGGCGCGGTATCCGTCTACGGCTCGGACGCGATCGCGGGCGTCGTCAACATCATTACGAAGAAGAACTTTCAGGGCCTGCAGATCGACGGCCAACTCGGCAAGGCGCAGCATCCGGGCGACGGGCAGGGCAACTTCAGTGTACTGGCCGGCTTCGGCGACCTGAATTCGGATCGCTTCAACGTCACCGCGGCCGCCAGCTATTACCGCGATTCGGGCTCGACGCTCGGCGATCGCGACATGACGTCGGCGCAAGACTTCACGCAATATCCCGGCGGGCTGGCAGCGCCGCTCGGGCCGAACCAGCAATCGTACTGGTCGCTGGCGGACGGCTCCAGGGTGCCGCTTTCGCCGTGCCCGCCGGGCAGCAAGACGAGCGCGACCAATTGCACGTACAACCCGGCCGCGTCGACATCGCTCGTTCCGTCCACGACGCGCCTGAACGCGAAGGTGCGCGCCACCTTCAAGATCGACGACAACACGCAGGCCTATGCGGGCTTCTGGGTGAGCCGCGATGAAACCGTCCAGTTGCAGGGACCGGCCTCGATCTCGAGCACGACGAACGTCTACAACCCTTCGACCGGTTCCGTTTCGCCGCTGCCGCGCACCGTACCGGTGAGCAACCCCTATAACCCGTTCGGCGTGCCGACGGCGATCAACCTGACCTTCCCGGGCAACGTCGTGGGGGCGGACACGGTATCGACGTTCTGGATGGCGAACACGGGCGTCAAAGGTTCGTTCGACACGGGCAGATTCGGCGCGTGGGACTGGTCGGCCGATTACGGCCACTCGCAGAGCACCGTCGATACGACGTATCGCAACCGGATCAACGTCGCGGGCCTCGAGAACATGCTCGCGAACGGCACCTACAACTTCTCGAACCCGGCCGCCACGCCAAACGGCCTGAATGGCGTTTTCACGGACGACGATCAGCAGGCCATCTCGAAGGTCGACAGCGTGACAGCCAAGGCCTCGACGTCGAATCTCTTCACGCTGCCCGGGGGCCCGGTCGGCCTGGGCCTGGGCACCGAGTTCCGTCACGAATCGTCGACGATCAACCCGCAGACGCTCGCGTCGCAGGGCGTATCCGCACCCGCGAACGTGCAGACGGTGGAGGGTTCGCGCAACGTCGCCGCCGCGTTCTACCAGGTCGACATTCCGATCCTGCGCAATCTGACGTTCACGCAGGCGGGCCGCTACGATCACTACAGCGACTTCGGCGGGGCGTTTTCGCCGAGCTTTGCGCTGCGTTTCCAGCCGGTGCAAATGCTGACGACGTATGCATCGTACAGTCGCGGCTTCCGCGCGCCGACCCTCGTCGAAAACTCGCAGGCCGTCTATCTCTCTCACCAGAACCTCGTCGATCCGAACGATCCGAGCGGTGTGCCGACCAAGCACTTCACGACGGAGCAAGTCGCGGGCAATCCGAATCTTCAGCCCGAGCACACGAAGAACTACAACATCGGCTTCCAGCTTTCACCCGATGCGATGACCGATATCGGTGCGGCGTTCTACAAGGTCCGCATCGACGGAGTCATCGGTACCGATGATCCGAACGCGGTGCTCGTCGCCAACGATCCCTCCCGCGTCGTGCGCAACGCCGACGGGTCGGTGCGTTACCTCGTTCAGCATTTCGTGAACCTTGGTGCGCTCGACACCGATGGCTTCGATCTCAACTTCCGCAAAGCGCTGCGCACCAAGTACGGCACGTTCACGCTCGCAGGCGACTGGACTTATGTGTGGCACTTCAAGCTGCACAGCCCCGGAACCGCACCGCAGGACTTCGCCGGCAACAACCTTGCGCTGCTGCAGCCGTTCGGCGCGAGCAACCCGCGCTGGAAGGGCAATACGAGCGTGAGCTGGGACTACCGGCAACTGACCACCACGCTGACCTGGCAATACACGGGGCCATATACGAACGCCGTGGCCGCGGAATTCGGCGACGGCGGTACGGGATCGGTGGCGTCGTACAGCCAGTTCAACCTCATGTTCAACTATCGCGGCTTCAAGCATTGGACGATTTACGGCGGCATCACGAACCTCTTCGACAAGAAGCCGCCGTTCGACGTCGAGTGGCAAGCCGTGCCCGACATCACTGGCTATGACCAGTCGCTCTACACGAACCTTGGTCGTTTCTTCCAGGTCGGGGCGACGTACCGGTTCTGACAGGGAGGAAGCCGCCAGGCGGCAACCGGTCCCGGCGCGCGGCCCGCGCCGGGACGACGAAGAATGAGCTGGACCGGCAGCCGGCCTCAATCAAGGTCAAGTGCAGAGATGCAGGGTTTGAACGCGAGGACGCTTGGCCAGTAGCACCTCGTGCAGTCGATTTTTCGTATTTGACATAATCAACATTATCGACA
>NZ_BCPO01000049.1:0-31207 GCF_016586105.1 Burkholderia sp. E168m15 | reverse complement strand
GCCGGTTTCCCGGCGCCGGAGGCTGCGATGGCTGCAACGGAGCGGATCACGATGACGATGCGCGAGCTGGATCGACTCAAGGTCATTCAGGACGTAGCCGACGGCAAGCTCAAACCAGATTGACGACACGACAGATGCGCCGGTTGGTCGCCCGGTTACGGGCGCGGTCCAGCCAGTTTTGTTCAACAGAATGCGCGGACGTAGAAGATCGAGCGCCTAGAAGTTTCGCGCCACGCCAACCATGAACATGTCCTGGTCCTTGTCGTTGCCGGTTGCGACACGATTGAAGCGCAGGCTCGCCGCCCAATCGTTCGTCACCTGATAGGCCACTTGCGCGCTGAGCAACGCATTGAGTCGCGTCCTGCCCGAGCCGTCGTTCCGATCCCGCGAGAGATACGGACCGACGCCCGCCGACAGCGTCCATTTGCTCTTGATCGGCGCGACGTACCAGAATTGCGCGGCCACGCCGCGTCGGCCGGCCACGCCATTGTTGCCTTCGTAGACGAAGCTCGCCGAATAGGCCCACGCATTGCCGAGCGGCCGCTTGACTTCGACCATGTATCCCCTTTCGATCGGCACTTGAGGACGGTTCGTCTGCGACGTCCCGGCCCAAACGCCGATCTGCGTCTTGCCGTCCGAAAACGCAGGGCCAGGATCGCCGCCGAAATCCGAGCCGACGCCGAAGAGCACCGCGTCGGAATTGAATCCGCCGATCATCTGGACGTGGTTGTACTGCACCTTGAGAAAGAAGCGCTTGGGAACGACGTAATACCGCACCGCTGCCGACGCGCGCACGCCCCAGCGCTTGTCATTGCGTGGCTGGCCGTCGACATGGGTCGTGTCCATGCTGAAGTACGGGCCCGCCGAAAATTCGAGCGCCAGGCGACTGCCGACCGGCCAACGAAACGAACCCAGGGCGGCAAAACCGTCACGATGGTGATTCAACGGATGCCCTTCGTTCATGTACGCGAGGTAGACCGACAGGTAATCGTTCAAGACGTCACCGAAGCCGACTTCGTACGCACGCCAATGCATATCGCCACCCTCGGTCGCTCGTCCGTCGCCATACACCGCATAGGCGTTGAGCGTTCTCTCCGATTTCAGCCCGCTCGGCGAACTACTCGACGGTCCATCCTCGGCGTGCGCGTGTACCGGGCACGTCAGCATTGTCAGGCCGGCGATCGAGCTTGTGAGGACGAAGCGCGAACAGATGTAACGGCACTCTCCCATTTGGCCCCCTCACCTTGGTAAGCGCGTTTTCCGGGAAAAGTTGCTAACGATTATAGGCGGCGGACAGCAGGCGTCGAACACGCGTTTACGGCAATTCCCCTGCCCTGATGGCGAGCATGTTCGGTATCAGGGCATAAGAGTGCGTCGGGTCGGGCGCGTTTCAATGGACGCCAGTTTGGATTTCCAATGAACCTATTATGATAAGAAAAATTATCCGAATAGCGGTATCGTTTGATCGAACTGCATGTTCCGAGGCAGAAGGTTCAGGCCATCAAATCACCAGAAAATCGGCTCCCTCGGTGAGATCGCGCCATGCTTCGATCTTCGCGCGGCGCGGCGCGGCGCGGCGCGTCGAGGCGCCTGGACGCAACGTCGGGCTCCGCTTGGCCGAACAGCGGACGCAACGACGGCGTATCCGGCTCCAGCGCGGCGAGCACCGCGCCAAGCATCTGAACCCCCATCGGCGAGACGGCATCGTCGGGCCAGCGACAACGGGATTAATCAGGTCGGGATCGTCTGAAAGCCCTGCCCTGCAAGGCACGACACGATCCAGATACATTGAAATACAAAATATCGTATGCGATTTAATCGAATACGCTTGACTCAGGTGGTCGTGAGGCGGAAACTGCGTCGCATGCGATCGAATCGCATCTGAAACAAACCTCAACCGACGGAGTAAATGATGAGCAAGATCGACAAAGTGCTGTACACGGGCAAGACGCATACGACTTCCGGCGGCCGCGACGGCGCCGCGCGCAGTTCCGATGGCCGCCTCGACATCCAGTTGTCGTCGCCGGGAAGCGCGGGCACCGGCACCAACCCGGAACAGCTGTTCGCGGCCGGCTGGTCGGCCTGCTTCATCGGCGCGATGCAGCTTGCGGCGCGTGCCGCGAAGGTGACGCTGCCGGCCGATCTCGCGGTCGACGCCGAAGTGGACCTCGGCACGGCGGGCAACGCGTACTTCCTGCAAGCCCGGCTGTACGTGAGCGTGCCGGAGCTCGAGCGCGACGTCGCGCAACGCATCGTCGACGCCGCGCACCAGACTTGCCCGTATTCGAAGGCGACGCGCGGCAACATCGACGTCGAGATCCGGATCGCCTGAACGTTGCACCGGGCGGCTGAGCGCCCCCGCTCGAATTCCCGATTCCTTTTCCATCGAGGTGAAACATGAAAACCCAATTGATCGCTGCCCTGTTCGTCGCTGTTTCGGCTGCCGTTGCCGCTCCCGCGTTTGCCAATGAAGCCACCGTGACGCGTGCGCAGGTGCGCGCCGAACTCGCGCAGCTTCAACACGTCGGCTATCCGCTGAACCGCGCGACGGACGCTACCTACCCCAACGATCTGCAGGCCGCGTTGACGCAGATCCACGCCGACGACGCCGTCGCGGCCAACGCACCGGCTTCCGGCTACGGCGGCAACGGCGACACCGCGACGCAATCCGGCCGCCGGTATGTCGCAAGCGTGGTCGAGCGCTCGGTGTACTTCGGTCACTGAGCACCACGCCCGGTACGTGAACCCTGATCCCCGTTTATTCCTGATCCTATTTTGTCGAGGTGAATGATGAAGACCCAACTGATTGCCGCCCTTCTCATTGCCGTGTCGGCCTCCGTCGCCGCACCGGTTTTTGCCGGCGAAAGCACCGTCACACGTGCGCAGGTGCGTGCGGAACTGGCCGCGTTGCAGCAAGCCGGCTACCAGCCGAACCGCCCCAACGATCCGAACTATCCGGCCAATATCCAGGCGGCGCTGAAACGGATTCGCGACGACGGCGCCGTCGCGGCCGATACGCAGGCAGCCGATTACGGCAGCGATGCCGGCGGTGCCGCGCAGTCCGGCAGCCGAAACACGCTGCGCACCGCCGAGCGCTCGATTTATTTCGGGCATTGAGCGCGGCACGGCGAATTCGGCCGCTGAGGTCCGCCATATAAAGCGCATACGATGTAATCGCGTGCGCTTTTCTATTGGTGTTGCCCGGGTCTGCGTTCGCGGTGCTATCCGCCCGCCCCCATCCGGGATTATTCTGTGCGGCACCCACCTTCCACCAAGGAGCCGCCGATGCCGGACGCCATGACCGGAAACGCGACAACCGATGCGCACGTGCTCGACCGGGTCGTCTGGAATGCGCTCACGGGCAGGCAGCGCCGCTTTGCGCTCGGCGATGGTCGTGCGCTGCGGTTCCCGACGGCCATCGCGCCATTTGCCGCGATCGACGACACGAGCCCGGCGTCGTTCGACGCGCTGTGCGGGCTGATCGCCGCACATGGCCCGGCGGCGCTCGTCACGCCGGACGAGATCGAGCCGCCGGCAGCTTTGTCGGTGATTCGGCGAGCGACGTTGCTTCAAATGACCTGGCAAGGTGCGTTCGATCCGACGCACGAAACGGAGCCTGTTCCGCTCGGCGAAGCCGACGTGCCTGACATGCTCGCGCTGACCGCCGCCGCGCAGCCGGGCCCGTTCGGCCCGCGCACGTTCGAGCTTGGCCACTACATCGGCGTGCGCAGTGAAGGCCGGCTGGCCGCGATGGCCGGCCAGCGGATGCAGGTCGACGGCTATACCGAGATCAGCGCCGTCTGCGTGGATGCCGCGTTTCGCCGGCAAGGGCTTGCCGCGCGGCTGATCCGGTCGTTGATCGCGACGATCGGCGCGCGTGCGGAAACGCCGTTCCTGCACGTCCTCACGACGAACCGGGTGGCGATCGAACGTTATCTCGCACTCGGTTTCGTGGTCCGTCGCGAGATGCACCTGCTGGTGCTGGGCGATGCGCACGCATGACAATGCGGCCGGCGCGATTTCCGCGTCGGCCGCTTGTCGTGCCTGAGTGCTTTCAGGCTTCGGTCGACCGGATCAGGTTGCCGCGCAGCGTGACGATCGCCTTCTGTACCTTGGCGAACTCGTCCGGTTTCAGCCCGGTGGCTTCGACCAGGTTCATGTCGAGCCCCTTCTCGCGCACGCGTCGGCCGCTTTTCGTCAGGCTGACGAGCACCTGGCGTTCGTCGGACGGATCGCGGTGCCGCTCCAGGTAGCCCATTGCCTCGAGCTTCTTCAGGATCGGCGTCAGCGTATTGGATTCGAGAAACAGCTTCTCGCCGAGCTGGCCGACGGTCTGGTTGTCCTGCTCCCACAGCGCAATGATCGTGATGTACTGCGTATACGTGAGGCCGAGCTCGTCGAGGATCGGCTTGTATGCCTTGCCGAACGCGAGGTTCGCCGAGTAGATCGCAAAGCACAGGAACTCGGACAGCTTCGGTGCGACGTGCGACGGGGTTTCGGTCGGTTTCATGGACTTCCTCCAGCGACGCGAACGGTCGCAGACAACCGCATTATATATCGCATGCGATCTTATCGGAAGCATGATAATCGGTGTCGATCGGCTGACGCGCGCCGTGCTCGTTCAGCCCGGCTTGCGGCGCTTGCCAGTTGGCTGACGGCTGATCGACAGCAACGTGCACTGCACCGGATGCGCGATTTCGGTCGCGAGCCCGCCGGCGGCAAACAGCAGGATCATCAGCCAGCGCTTCATGCGTCCTCCACGACCGAAAGGCTCGCGCCATCGAGGACCGTCGCGTCGAGCGCGGTCGGATCGACGCCGTCGAGGCAACCCAGATTGACGCGCCAGCATGCCGGTTCCTTGCGGGTCTGGTGGAACGGATAGACGCCGCACCGGCTGCAGAAATAGTGGCGTGCGGTGTGGGTGTTGAAGCGATAGCACGTCAGCGCGTCCTCGCCTTCGACGATCGTCAGGTTGGCGGCGGCGAACATCGGGCTCATCAGCGCGCCGCGCCGGCGGCACAGGCTGCAGTTGCAGCGGACGGCCGGTGCAATGGCCGCGATGACTTCGAATTTGACGGCCCCGCAATGGCAGGACCCTTTGAACCAGGTGGCAGACATGACGGGCTCCGAAAGAGGTCATGCCTGCTTTATAGCGAACCCGCGCGCGGGCGTTGTATCGCACTGTATCCGCGCTCGGCGCAGATACAGGACATTGCACATCCGCGGCGCGCGCGATCTGCAGGCGACGGTTGCGTCGGCGCCCACACAGCAGGGGTCATGGTTTTCCCGCCCCGCGGGATGGCGCGGATGCGCATCGTTTTCGATACGCCCCTCCGCCACGCAGGCTGCACCGGCCTGTCGGGCGACTACGCGCTGCCGCGCGGCCTCTACCCTTTCTGCCCAGGAAAGGACGCTTGAAACATCCGCAATTATCACGTGCCGCCGATTTGCCCACCATGTATCGGACGATCGGCGCAGCCCGCACGGGCGGCGCTTGCACGCGCCCGGCGATGCCTGCCGTCGCGTCGCGTGGCCGGCGCGTTACACCGGTCGCGAACGCCAGGCCCAGCGCCACGGCATATCGATAATCAGGAGACACGATGAACAGCCAATCCCTCGACCTAGGCGGCCATGCCGGCGGCCCTGAATCCGCCCGGCCGCCGGCCGCTTCAGCAGGCACCGGCGCCGATGCGGCAGCCCTTCCCGGCCGCCGCGTCACGCTCGGCGATTTCATGGACGATCTGCCGGTCGGCGCATTGCATCGATTCGTCGTCTGGGTGATCGGCGTCGGGCTGTTCTTCGACATGTACGAGATTTTTCTCGTCAGTACGATCGGCTCCGCGTTGCAGCACGAATACGGGCTGAGCCGGCAAAGCGCCGATTTCAAGCTATTGCTGGCGTCGGCGTTCATCGGCATGTTCGTCGGCGCGATGTGCCTCGGCAGCCTGGCCGACCGCATCGGCCGGCGCAAGGCGTTCCTGCTCACGCTCGGGTGGTACAGCGCGTTCTCGCTGGTCGGTGCGTTTTCCGTGAACGCCGACATGCTCGTGGCATGCCGGTTCCTGACGGGCATCGGCGTCGGCGCGATCTATCCGGTCGCCGACAGCTTCCTGTCCGAAATCCTGCCGAAGGACAAGCGCGGGCGGCTCGCCGCGTGGGCCTACACGACTTCGTATGTCGCGGTGCCGCTCGTCGGCTTTCTCGCGCTGTGGCTGAATCCGTTGCAGGTGGCGGGCGTCGCCGGCTGGCGCATCATCCTCGCGATCGGCAGTCTCGGCGCCGTGTACGTGCTGCTCGTCCAGCACCGGCTGCCGGAAAGCCCGCGCTGGCTGCTCGCGCAAGGCCGCACGGCCGATGCGCACGCGGCGCTGCGGCGATTCGCGGAAAGCGCCGGCGTGCGTGTGCCCGAACACTTCGCGGAACCGGTCGAGCCGCAGCGGCCGCTGGGGCTCGGCGAGCGCATCGCGCTGCTGCGCCGCCAACCGTACGGCGCGCGCTACGTGATGCTGGCGATCTTTCACCTGTTGCAGGGCTTCGGCTACTACGGGTTCGGCACGCTGGCCGGCACGGTCGTGAAAAGCCGCGGCTTCGACGTGACGGACAGTACGCTGTTCATTGCGCTGTCGTTCATCGGCTATCCGATCGGCTCGCTGCTGTCGATTCCGCTGCTCAACTGGATCGAGCGCCGCACGCTCGTGATCGTGTCGATCCTGTCGATCGCGGTGTTCGGGCTGTGCTTCGCGTATTCGGGCAATACGATGCTGATCGTCGGCTTCGGGTTCCTGACGACCTGTGCGTCGAACGTGTTCAGCAACGCGTATCACGTGTATCAGGCCGAGATTTTCCCGGCGCGCGTGCGCTCGACGGCGATCGGCAGTACCTATGCGCTGTCGCGGATCGTGAGCGGCGCGCTGCCGTTCGTGTTGCTGCCGGTGCTCGGCCACTACGGCGCGGGCGCGATGTTCGGCGTGATCTCGGTCGCACTCGGCATCGTCGCCGTCACGCTGCGCGTGCTCGGGCCGCTGACCACGCGGCGCAGTCAGGACGAGATCAATCCGGTTTGACGCGGCGATCGGCACGGGGCGCACGGAGCCGCACCCGTGCGTCGCGTTGCCTCGCATTCACCGCGCCGACATGAAATCGAACAGCTTCGCGACGTCGGTCGTCAGCACGCTACCCGCCTTCACGCCGACCCACAGCGTGCGCGTCGCCCACGCGTCGTCGAGTTTCACGACACCGAGCCGCGCCGCACGCTCGCCGGTCACCGCATCGCGCGGCAGCACGCCGACGCCGAGCCCCGCCTCGATCATCCGGCTCACGCCATCGAAATTCGATACCTGGATTCGCAGCTTCAGCGAGCGCTCGGCCGCGAACGCGGCGTCGGTCATCCGCGCGAGCAGCGAGCTGCCGTCGCTCAAGCCCACGTAGTCCTCGTCGAGCGTATCCGCGAAGCGGATGCGCTCGCGCGCGGCGAACCGGTGCGTGCGCGGCACGAGCAGCACGAGCTCGTCGCGCCGGTACAGCCGTCGTTCGATGCCGGGCGCCGGCACGTTGTCGGCGAATACGCCGAGATCGGCCTTGCCCGACGCGAGCGCGTCGACGATCTCGTGACTCAGCCGCTCCTCGAGGCTGACCTTGATGCCGGGGTTGTCGGTGAGGAACGCGGCGAGATCGGCGGGCAGGAACTGGACGATCGCGGACGTGTTGGTCCAGACGTGGATATGGCCGCGCACGCCGGCGACGTAGTCGCTCATCTCGTGCGCCATCCGGTTGACCTGCTCGATCACCTTCGCCGCATGATCGAGCAGTGCGCGGCCCGCGGGCGTCAGCTCGACGCCGCGCGCATGCCGGACGAACAGTGCGCTGCCGGTCACGCTTTCGAGTTCGGCGATGCGTTTGCTGACTGCGGACAGCGTGAGCTGGCCGTGTTCGGCCGCCTTCGTCAGGCTGCCGTGCTCGGCGACGAGCGCGAACACGCGCAGCGACTGCAGATCGAAATGAAGCGGGTTCACCATGTCGGGGGTCCTGGAGGGCCGTGTGAGCGTACGTCGTCATCGTGCCGGTCTGACGCCGATCATACGCCCGGCCGTGCGTGTGCGATATGGGATGGCTAGCGCGGCGCGATCGCATGCAATGCGGCGAGCATCGCGCCGTCGGGCGTCGCGAGATCGTCGAGCACCGCGAAGTGCTGCATGCCGGGCAGCCACGTGCGGGCGATTCGCTCGCCGGCGGCTTCGCACGCGGTTGCGTATTCGTCTGCCTGCCGGATGAGTTCGGGCAGTTCCGCATCGCCGACCGCCACGACGGTCGGGGCGCCGGGCTCGATGTGATGCAGCGGACTGTATGCGTCGACCTCGTGTGCGGTGAGCTGCAGTTTGTCGTTCAGGCAGCACAGCGCGATCGGTTCGAGATCGACGAGCGGGCTGATCGCAAGCGCCGATGCGACGGCCGGATGCGCGCGATGCAGCGCCGTCAGGTGGCCGCCCGCCGAATGGCCGCTCAGGTGAATCGGCCGCCCCGCGATACCAAGGCCGTCGCGGTCGGCCGCGAGATGGTCGAGCAGCGCGCCGATCTCGCCGACGATATCGGTCATCGTCGCAACCGGCGCGAGCGTGTATTCGGCGAGCACGACGTCGTAGCCGCGCGCGAGCGGCCCGCTCGCCGCATACGCGAAATCCTCTTTCGTGCAGTGCTGCCAGTAGCCGCCGTGGATGAACACGAACAGCGGCGCGTCGGGCTGCCCGCACGGCAGCCAGTCGAAGCGCTGCGCGGGTTGCGCGCCGTAGCGCAGGTCGCGGCGGCCGGGCGTCGCGGCATACAGCGCTGCGCTGCGCGCCTGGCATGACGCGAGCAACGCGGGGAAATCGGGAACAGCCTTCGTGTTCAGGTACGCGGCGTCGAGCGCCGCGCGGTCCATGCCGCGATAGAGGATCGTCATTGGGGAATCGCCCGGATCGGGTTGCGGATGCGCGCGGCAGGTTGGCGCCGTGCGCGCGACGAAGGCGGCGGCCGGGCCGACGCCGTTGCGCCATTATCCGCGGCGCGGCCGCGCACGGCTATCCGGAATCGGCGGGCGCGGCGCGTGCCTGTCCGCTTTCGGCGAAGGACTGTGGCGCCGGGCGCGCAGCGTGCGGGTGCTCGTGCAGGCGGCCGCACCCGGCACGTCAGATCAGCTCGGAGATTTCGATCAGGTTCAGGTCGGGATCGCGCACGTAGACCGAACGAATCTTCTGTGTCGCGCCCGTGCGTTCGACGGGCCCTTCCACGATCGGCCAGTCGACGCGCCGCAGGTGCGCGATCACGTCGTCGAGCGGAACCGACGCGATGAAGCACAGGTCGAGCGCGCCCGGTACCGGCACATGCGCTTTCGGCTCGAATTCCGCGCCGCGCACGTGGAGGTTGATCTTCTGGTTCCCGAAACGGAACGCGAGCCGGCCCGCGCCGAAGGTTTCGAGTTGCATCTGCAGCACCTCGGTGTAGAAATGCTTCGTCCGTTCCGGATCGACGCAGGTCAGCACGAGATGATCGAGATGGTCGATCAGCGTCATGGAATTCCCTCCTGTTCCTGTTGGGGTTCACGATTCACGAGAAAGCGCGTTGCGCGGGCATGTCGCCGGCGTCGGCGCGCGGCGGCGGATGAAGGTCGGAGCGGCGCCCGGCCTTCAGGATCTGGCTCGGCACGTCGTGCCCGATCAGCGCAGGCAGCCGCGCCGACGCGGCGAGCACGGCCGCAAGATCGATGCCCGTATCGTAGCCGTCGAGCTCGAGCATGTGCACCAGTTCCTCGGTGCACGCGTTGCCGGTCGCGCCCGGCGCGTACGGGCAGCCGCCGAGCCCGCCGAGCGACGCGTCGAAGCGGTCGATGCCGGCGTCGAGCGCCGCGAGCGTGTTCGCGAGCGCCATCCCGCGCGTGTTGTGGAAGTGCAGCGTGAGCTGCAGCGCGCCGAAGCGCTCGCGAGCGCGGCGCGACAGATCGCGCACCTGCGACGGAAACGCCATGCCGGTCGTGTCGCACAGCGTGAAGCCGTGCACGCCGAGATCCGCGAAGCGCTGCATCCACGCGAGCACCGTTTCTGCCGACACGTCGCCTTCCATCGGGCAGCCCATCGCGGTCGACAGCGACACGTTGATCGCGACACCCGTGCCGCGCACCGTGTCGATCACGTCGCGCAACTGCGCGAACGACTGCTCGCGCGTCATCTGCAGGTTCGCGCGGTTGTGGCTCTCGCTCATCGACATCACGAGGTTCACCTCGTCGACGCCGCACGACAGCGCGCGCTCGGCGCCGCGCACGTTCGGCACGAGCACCGTATAGACGACGCCCGGCGCGCGCACGATGCCGTGCATCACGGCTTCCGCGTCGCGCAGCGCGGGAATCGCCTTCGGCGACGTGAACGACGTGACCTCGATCTTCGCGTAGCCGCAGGCGCTCAGCGCGTCGACGAGCGCGATCTTGTCGTCGGTGTCGACGAACGCGGCCTCGTTCTGGAAACCGTCGCGGGTCGCGACTTCGTGGATATGGAGTCGTTGCGGATGCCGGTTCATGGGTTCGTCCCGATGGTTGTGTCAGATCACGCCGCGCGTGCGCCAGTCGTCGCGCGTCGCCGCATCGATGCCGAGCGATTCGAGGACCGCATCGGTATCGGCGCCGAGCGCGGGCGCCGGTCGCTCGATGCGCCCGGGCGTCGCGTCGAGTTTCGGCACGATGCCCGGCACCAGCACGGGCGTGCCGTCGGGCAGCGCGGCGTCGACGATCATGTCGCGCGCACGGTAGTGCGGATCGGCCGCGATGTCGGCCACGTCGTAGATGCGTCCGGACGGAATGCGCGCGTCGTTCAGCGCGGCGAGTACGTCGTCGAGGTCGTGGCGGGCGCTCCACTCGCCGATCGCCACATCGATGCGCGCGACCTGCGCGACGCGCCCGTCGTTGTGGGCGAGCGCCGGATCGTTGCCCAGATCGGGGCGGCCGATCAGTTCCATCAGGCGCCGGAAGATGCTGTCGCCGTTGCCGGCGATCAGCGCGTACCGGCCGTCGCGGCAACGGTACGCGTTGGTCGGCGCGATGCCCGGCAGGCTGCTGCCGGCCGGCTCGCGTATCGCACCGAACGCCGCATATTCGGGCAGCAGGCTTTCCATCATGTTGAACACCGATTCGTACAGCGCGACGTCGACGACCTGCCCCTTGCCGCCCTGCTGTTCGCGATGCCGCAACGCCAGCAGCACGCCGATCACGCCATGCAGCGCCGACAGCGAATCGCCGAGCGAGATGCCGACGCGCACCGGCGTGCGGCCCGGCTCGCCGGTCAGGTGGCGCAGGCCGCCCATCGCTTCGGCGATCACGCCGAAGCCGGGCCGGTCGCGATACGGGCCCGTTTGCCCGAAGCCCGACACGCGCAGCATCACGAGCCCCGGATTGATCGCGGACAGTGCGTCCCAGCCGAGCCCCCAGCCTTCGAGCGTGCCGGGTCGGAAGTTTTCGATCAGCACGTCGGTGTCGGCGACGAGGCGGCGTACGACGTCCTGCCCTTCGGGCGTGCGCAGGTCGAGCGTGAGCGAGGTCTTGTTGCGCGACTGCGCGGCCCACCAGACCGACGTGCCGTCGTGCAGCAGCCGCCATTTGCGCAGCGGATCGCCGACGCCCGGCGGCTCGACCTTGATGACGTCCGCGCCGAATTCGGCGAGCATCCGGCCCGCGAACGGCCCGGCGATCAGTTGGCCAAGCTCCAGCACGCGGATGCCGTCCAGGGGGCGTGTCATGACTGTCTCCGATGAAAGCGTGTTGTCGATGACGGCGATCATGACGGCGTTCGCGCCCGGCGAAAATCGATCGATGGTCAACCCGCCTTTCCGAAACGGAAAGGCGGCCGTCGATGCGAGCCTGGCGTCGGTCACGTAGCGAGCCTCTGCCTTTCCTTGCGGGAAAGCCCGCTCGCGCAACGATCAAACGATGGCGCACGCGCCGCCGGCAGAATCGAAGCCGTTCCGCGCCACCGGGCGCCTGCCAGCGAGACCCGCCATGTTTTCCGTTTCCGCTCCCGCGAAGATCGTGTTCCTCGACCGCGCGACGCTGTCGCCGCAGACCGGGCTGAAGCCGTTTCCGTTCCCGCACGTAGTGCAGACATTCGACCGAACCGCCGCACACGAGGTCGCGGCGCGCATCCGCGACGCGGACATCGTCGTGACCAACAAGGTGCGGCTCGACGCGGCGGCCCTCGCCGCCGCGCGGCCGTTGCGGATGATCGCGATCGCCGCGACCGGCACGGACATCGTCGATCTCGATACCTGTGCGGCACGCGGGATCGTCGTGAGCAATATTCGCGGCTATGCGGTGCGTACGGTGCCCGAGCACACGTTCGCGCTGATCTTCGCGCTGCGGCGCAGCCTCGTCGCTTATCGCGACGCGGTGCGCGCGGGGCGCTGGCTCGACAGCGGACAGTTCTGCTTCTTCGACCACCCGATTCGCGACCTGGCCGGTTCGACGCTCGGGATCGTCGGCGACGGCGTGCTCGGGCGCGCGGTGGCCGCCATCGCGCGTGCGCTCGACATGCGGGTGCTGTTCGCGGCGCACGGCGACACATCGGGCGACGGTCATGCGCCGCTCGACACGCTGCTGCGCGACAGCGACGTGATCACGCTGCACTGCCCGCTCACGCCGGCCACGCGGCACCTGATCGACGCACACGCGTTTGCGCGGATGGCGCGCCGGCCGCTGCTGATCAATACCGCGCGCGGCGGGCTCGTGGACGAAAGCGCGCTCGTCGATGCGTTGCAGTCGGGGCGAATCTCCGGCGCGGGGTTCGACGTGGTCACGCAGGAGCCGCTGCCGGCCGCGCATCCGTTTCACGCGATCCTGTCGCATCCGGCGTTCATCCTGACGCCGCACGTCGCGTGGGCGAGCGACGAGGCGATGCAGGCGCTGGCCGATCAGCTCGTGGACAACATCGCCGCGTTCGCCGGTGGTGAACCGCGGCACGTCGTGTGACACGCACCAACAGAACGGCCCCGCTCGATTGCTCGAAGCGGGGCCGGCTGAATGCGGGGCTGCTTACGCCAGCGACTCGGCACGTAACGGGTTCGTGCATCCGCCCTATCTTGCGGCCGGTTTCTGAATACCTGGTGGACGCGACTTTAAGGCATTCAGGCCGGCAGTGATGTAGGGCAAGTCCGAAAGGCGGAAAAGCCGCTCAGTCAAGCCGCTCAGTATGCGGACATCTCGACGCAAGGGTCGACCTTGGACGGCGAGCAGATGACCGAGTACTTGGCGCTCTCGCGCATCAGCGCTTCGCCTTCGTGCAGCGCGATCTTAATCTCGGGATGACGCTCGTACGCGAGGAAGGCCGAGCACACGACGGCGGACATCACGACGAGGGAAAACACAAATTTTTCAAGGGTTTGGAAACGTTCAGGCATGGTATGACCTTTCTCTCATGGCCGGAATTATACCTTGAGATAAGGGTTTTCCCTATAGCCCTGCCCGCATACCGAGGATGGGGTCAAACGAGATAAGACAAGTGCTTGCGCCCTTTTATCGAAAAAGCGGGCGGCGTGGCCCGTACGAATGGGGCCGCCTGCACGAGGAACGGAACGAGGGCTTGCCGGTGGCCGGCGCGTCACTGGCCCACTGCGTCACTCCGGCGCCGACGCGCCGCTCGCCGCATTGCCCGGCCAGGCCTTGCCGATATGGTCGATCAGCGACTTCGCGGTGCCCGTCACGAGCGCCGCGTCGACGCCCGACGTCTGCCACGCGCCGTCGGCCGCCTTCACGAAGGTCAGGTTCGCGCGCGACGGCGAGTAATCGGCATTGCGCCACGTGACCACGACGTCGCACGAATACGTGCGATCGCCGAGCTTCTTGCAGTCGCCGTCGGGTTTCGCCGACACGACGTCCGCCGACACGGGCAACGGCTGGCCGAACAGCGCGTTCAGCCCGCCGTGGTTTTCCGCTTCGAGCGCGCGGCGCACGGCGGCGTCGACGTCGCTCGATCCGGGACCGTCGTGAAGCAGATTGCAGGCGGCCAGCAGCGTCGAAGCCCCGGCGAGTATCAGCAACGTGTGAAACTTCATGGATATCTGTCGATCGGGTGAACGCCGCGTAGTCTGCAACGTCCGCGCGTCGTGCGCGGTATCCATTTGTAACCAATTGCACGGCGGCCTGGCGCGTCCGTTGCCGCCCTCGCCTACTGCCGTTCCTGCTTCACGCGGCTCACGAGCTGCGTCGGACTGACGAACTGCAGCGCGATCACGACCCACACGAGCGTGATGGCCATGTAGATCATCGCCATCGCGTCGATCGACTGCGGCGCGCGCACGCCGGTCGAGAACACCGCGTAATACAGCGCGACGACGAGCGTCTGCGTGCTCGGGCCCGCGGTGAAGAACGTCAGCTCGAACATCCCGATCGTGCGCACCAGCACGAGCAGCCCGGCCGCGAGCATGCCGGGCACCAGCAGCGGCAGCAGCACGTAGCGGAAATAGCGCCACGTGTTCGCGCCGAAGATGCGCGCGGCCGCTTCGAGGTTCGGATCGATCTGTTCGATGAACGGCGTCATCACGAGGATCACGAACGGCAGCGCCGGCACCAGGTTCGCGAGGATCACGCCCGGCAGCGTGCCCGCGAGCCCGATCTTGTACATCACCGTCGCCATCGGAATCCCGTACGTGACGGGCGGCACCATCAGCGGCAGCAGGAACACCAGCAGCGCGAAGCGCTTGCCGCGGAACTGCACGCGCGCGAGCGCATACGCGGCCGGCACGCCGAGCGCGATCGACAGCAGCACGACCGCGCCGACCACTTCGACGGTCACCCACAGCACGCTCGCGAGCTGGAAGTCGTCCCACGCCTTCGCATACCAGTGCAGCGTGAAGCCCTGCGGCAGCGGCGTGCCGAACCAGCGCGTCGCGACCGAGTTCACCGCGACGGTCGCGATCAGCAGCATCACGTTCAGCAGGAAGAACGCCATCAGCCCCCAGACGAGCGCCTTCCATGCGCGGCCAGCGAGATTGCTTTTCATCCGGTGCGGTTTCCTTGCATCGACGGGCCGCGCATCGGGTGCGTCGTGCTTCGGCGGCCACGTGCGGGCGGCATGATCGTCGGTCGCCATCAGCCCTTGCCTCCCGTCACCGCGCCGGTATAGAAGAAGCGGCGCGCGCCGAGCATCGACGCGACCACCAGCAACTGCACGAAGCCCATCACGATCGCGATCGCCGACGCGAGCGAATAGTCGTAGCTTTCGAACGCGGCTTCGGCCGCCGCGATCGAGATCACGCGGGTCGGGCCGGCCGGCGCGCCGAGCAGCACGGCCGACGGAAACACCGAGAACGCCTGCACGAACGACAGGCATGCGGCCATCGTGAGCCCCGGCACGAGCAGCGGCAGGTAGATCTGGCGAAACTGCTGCCACGGGTTCGCGCCGAGGGTGGCTGCCGCGCGCGCGAGGGTCGGGTCGATGCCGCTGATGTACGACAGCATCAACAGGAACGCGAACGGAAAACCCGACACGATCAGCGACAGCAGTACGCCCCAGTAGTTGTGCGTGAGGCGCACTTCGTCGGTGTACAGATGCAGCCCCTGCAGCGCCTGCGGAAACCAGCCGTTCGGCCCGAAATACGTGAGCATCCCGTCGGCGACGAGCACCGTGCCGAGCGTGACCGGAATCACGAGCAGCGTCGTGACGAACTTCTGGTACGGCGAATTGCGGCGCAGCGCGAACGCGACGGGCACCGCGATGCCGACGTTGAGCAGCGTCGCCGGCACCGCGAGCTTCAGCGTGACGAGCACGGTCGGCCACATCGCGGTGTCGGTGAAGAACTGCACGTAGTTCGCGAGCGCGCCGCCGCCGTTCGTCGCGTTCGTCGGCTGGAACGACAGCACGAGGCCGTACGCGAACGGATAGATGAACAGCGCGGCGATGAACGCGAGTGCCGGCGTGACGAGCCAGGCTTTCGCGTCGCGCGGCGCGCCGCCGGTCGCGAGCGTGCTCATGCGGCCTCCGGGCGGGATGCCGCCGCGCGTGGCGGGTTGCGCGGGCGGTTCATTGCGCGTCTCCCGCATAGACGAGCGTGCGCGTGGGCGCCACGCGCAGCCGCAAGCGCTCGCCTTGCGTGAACTCGCCGGCCACGCGGGCCCAGATCGAACCGAACGGCGTGATCGCGCGAATCAGCGAGTCGCGGCCGCCGTACTCGACCGTCTCGACGGTCGCGTCGAACGCATTGTCGGCGCCTTCTTCCGCGCGCTCGATGTCGTCCGGACGCAGCGCGACCACGACGTCCTTCGCGTCGAAGCCGGCCATCGGTACGCCGGTGAGGCGCACGCCGCCCGATGTGACGTTCACGTAATCGCCGGCCATCCCTTCGAGCGTAAACGGCAGCACGTTGCGATAGCCCATGAAGCGCGCGACATGCAGGTTGTGCGGGCGCGTATAGACGTCCTTCGGCGACGCGACCTGCTGCACGACGCCCTCCTTCATCACGACGATGCGGTCGGCCATCGACAGCGCCTCGTCCTGGTCGTGCGTCACGTAGATCGTCGCGCGTTCGAGCTGCGTGTGGATGCGGCGGATTTCCGCGCGCATCTCGATGCGCAGTTTGGTGTCGAGGTTCGACAGCGGTTCGTCCATCAGCACGAGCGGCGGCTCGATCACGATCGCGCGCGCGATCGCGACGCGCTGCTGCTGTCCGCCCGACAGTTGCCCGGGCAGCTTGCCTTCATGACCGACGAGCTGCACGAGTTCGAGCGCCTGCTGCGCGCGCCGCCGCGTTTCCTGCTTCGCCACGCCGCGCATCTTGAGGCCGAAGCCGACGTTGTCGAGCACCGACATGTGCGGAAACAGCGCGTAGTTCTGGAACACCATCCCGAAGCCACGACGCTCGGGCGGCAGCACGTCGATGCGCGTGTCGTCGAGCCAGATGCCGCCGCGCGTGAGCGGCTGCAACCCCGCGATGCAATTCAGTGCCGTCGATTTGCCGCAGCCCGACGGGCCGAGCAGCGCGATGAATTCGCCGCGCCGGATCTCGAGGTCGAGCCCGTTCAGCGCGGCGACCTGCGCGCCTTGCGCATTGGTGAAACTGCGGCACACGCCGTCGAGCCGCAACCGTTCGAAACTGTGCTTCATTCCACGAACTCCGTCGACGCGGGCGCCGCGACGCCCGCCGGTTCAGGCGTCACTTCGATTTCTGCGAACCAATCTCGCGATCCCATTTCTGGAATGCGGCGACCATCGCCTGCGCGTTGAGCGGCTGCACGTGTGGGCGATCGGCGAGCAGCTTTGCGTATTCGGGCCGGCCGAATTTCCTGATCACTTCCTGGCTGTGCGCGGGCGCCATCTCGAGCGTCACGCCCTTCACCGCCGGGCCCGGGTAGAAGTAGCCGTCGTCGTAGGTCATCGCCTGCTGCGCCGGTTCGAGCAGGAAGTTCATCAGCTTGAACAGCACGTCGAGCTTTTCCTTCGGCACGCCCTTCGGGATCACCATGTAGTGCGCGTCGTTGACCCACGTCATGTTGTCGAACGCCTGGATCTTGAACTCGGCCGGCACGATGCCGAGCGCGCGCGGGTTCAGGTCCCAGCCGGTGACGGTCACGGTCATGTCGCGCGTGCCTTCGCCGAGCTCCTTCATCACCGCCGACGTGCCGCCCGGGTAGTACGGCACGCATTCGTTCAACTGTTTCAGGAACGCCCAGGTCTTGTCCCAGCCGTTGATCGGGTCCTGCGGATTCTTGTCGCCGAGCACGTACGGCAGCCCCATCAGGAACGTGCGGCCGGGGCCCGAGTTCGCGGGGCGCGCATAGATCAGCTTGTTCGGGTGCGCCTTGCACCACGCGAGCAACTGGTCGGGCGTCTTCGGCGGGTCGCTGACCTTCGCCGGGTTGTATTCGAGCAGCGGGCCGGCCGGCATGTAGGTCACTTCGAGGCCGAAGCCCTGCGCGAGATCCTGCATCTTGCGCGGGCCCGGCGCGTACTTGTCGAGCACGCCGGGGAGCGCGGCCGCGTTGTCGGGTAGCAGCTTCTGCCACAGGTTCTGCTCGATGCCGGCGGCCAGCGCGTCGGTGCCGGTCAGCACGAGGTCGATGTCGGAGCGCCCCGCCGCCTGCATCGCCTTGATCTTGCCCGGCAACTGCGGCGCGGGTGCGTTCGTGAACGTGACGTTCGCGACGAGACCCGGGTTCTTCTCCTTGAACGCCTCGATGGCCTTCTGCGTGAGCTGCAGGTTGCCGGCGACGTCGACGATGTTCAGCGATACGGGGGCTGCCACGGCCGCGGCGGCCGACAGCGTGAAGCCCAGTGCGAGTGCGATCCGGCGGACGCGGCGAGCGATCGGGGTGGTGTTCATGTCTCCTCACTTCGGTCGGTGGATGGGACCTTTCTTGTCAGGAAATCATGACGGCGTTATACGATGTCGGTCAACAAAAAACCACCAGATTCGGGGCGGGACTTTCCCTGACAAAAAGCTTCCGTTTGTCGAGGAAATGCGCGGTGGTCGAGGCTGGCGGTGGGAGTAGAGTCGATTGATGCAGGGTGTTAAGACGTCGTATCTCGTGCGAGACGAAACGCACCGGGCCGTTTGCGGTCCGTCGGCCGCCGGAAACACGTTGCCCGCCGTGTCTTGCGGCACCGTGAGCGGCGCCGAACACGGCGATCGTGCCGAATCGCCGCCGGCCGGCCGACCCCTGCATCGATTCCCCGGATCGGCTACAGTGGGCGCTTTCGGCGCGCTCCGCCCTGCCGCCGCGCCGCGAACCGTGCGCGAGCGCGGCGGCCCGGCGGAGCGCGGATCATTCACTTCGACGAGCGAACCTTCATGCCCGATCTGTCTGCCTTCCCGATCACGCAAAAATGGCCGGCCCAGCACCCCGACCGTCTCCAGCTCTACTCGCTGCCGACGCCGAACGGCGTCAAGGTGTCGATCATGCTCGAGGAAACCGGCCTGCCGTACGAGCCGCACCTCGTGCGCTTCGACACGAACGACCAGTTTTCGCCCGAATTCCTGTCGCTGAACCCGAACAACAAGATCCCCGCGATCATCGATCCGAATGGTCCCGACGGGCAGCCGCTGCCGCTGTTCGAATCGGGCGCGATCCTGATCTATCTCGCGGACAAGACGGGCCAGCTGATCCCGAAGGATCTCGCGGGCCGCTACGAGACGATCCAGTGGGTGATGTTCCAGATGGGCGGCATCGGGCCGATGTTCGGCCAGCTCGGCTTCTTCCACAAGTTCGCCGGCCGCGATTATGAGGACAAGCGTCCGCGCGACCGTTATGTCGACGAGTCGAAGCGCCTGCTCGGCGTGCTCGACGCGCATCTCGCGAATCGCCAGTGGGTGATGGGCGATACCTATACGATCGCCGATATTGCGATCTTCCCGTGGGTGCGTAACCTGGTTGGCTTCTATGAGGCGGGTGATCTGGTCGGGTTCAGCGAATTCCGGAACGTCAAGCGGGTGCTCGACGCGTTTGTTGCGCGGCCAGCTGTTGCGCGGGGGCTCAATATTCCGGCGCGGGGCTGAGTGACCGGGCGGCAGCGGGCATGCCGTCCGCGGCCCGCGCCACGCTCGAGTCAGGCCCACCGCAATGCGCGGTGGGCATTTTTTTTGCTCATCATGAATTTTCGGGGAACGCTGGGAACACTGTCGGTGTTTGGCCAAAAGCGGCCATCGAGTGGGTTAGACAGTTTCTAGAGATCGGAGCCTCATAGCGGTGCCGGGATGGTCTCTCGTACTCCAACTCCATCATGGCTCGGAAGAAACATTATTGATGCAGTGAATTGCCTGTTGAGGACATGTCAACTGGAAACCGTGACGTGTGCAAGTCGAGTATAATTCACCGAACCAATCTATCCGACGAGCGTCATTTTCGATTGGACGCCATTGAAAACAGGGCGATGAGCAGTCGACGGTGGCTTGAGGGCGATTTCGACAATAACGGGGATCGTGGATACTATGCTTTTAGCTTTTCGGGCCTCTTCGGCCTTTGCGTTCATCCTTGCCGTCATTTGGGTAATTTTCCGACCCGGCTTCGACTCGGCCGTCGCCGCTTTAGGTGCGCTCGCAGTCCTCATATCAGCATTTCTAGTCACAAAAATGCGTGCTGGCCGGCGCCCGCAATCGCAAGACGTTTCGGGCGGCTCGATAGGAATTCAAGCTGGCCGGGACGCGAACGTAAATAAAATCAATCGGTGAGAAACACGATGATCGGGGACAAACAAGACCAAACCGCCGCGACCGGGGCGGTCGCGATCCAAGCTGGCCGAGACGTTAACTACCACGGTCTTTCTGTCGCCGAAGTTCGCGAGTTGTGCGCACTGTTCTTGCGGAGCAACTTTCCCGAGCTTCGTGAGGAGGCTAAGCGGACAGCTGAACAACACGTTCGTGATTTTGCGTCCACGCTTGAGCAGAAACTCATTCACGAAGCTGCTTCTATCGTTCTCGACAAGTTTCGAGAGCCCGATGTACAGGCGGCAGTCAACGACGCAGTTCAAGCTAGCGCCCGTAAAGGGACCGCCGCGAACCCGCAAGTCTTGTCCTCGTTGATTGCTGAACGTGTTTCTACACAATCAACGGACTATAAAGACACGGTGCTGTCTGAGGCAGTGACTGTTGTCCCAAAGCTAACCGCTCCGCAAATTGCTCTAATTTCATTCTATCATTTCGTCACATCGGTGACTGTCAACGGCCTTCCATCGGCCGCCGGATTGGAGGCGTTTGCGCGCCCTATAGTCAATTCGACAAAGACAGGATTTGATCTCTCGATATCGCAGAAGCAACATATTCAATATGCTGGAGCCTGCTCAATAAACGCGGTGGTCAGTGGCGACATTTATGAGGCCGTGCGCGCCAACACTTACGCCTACTTTGGGTATGAAAACGTAGCTTCTTTCAAAGAGGGCTTGTCAAAACTGGCACCGTCGTATCTCTTGTTGTTGGATCAATTTACAAAAGAAAATCTGTTCACTATTAACCTCACCAGTGTCGGACAAGCTATCGCAATAGCAAACCTTTCCGCAATTCTTGGTAAGCTAGATTATTCGATTTGGCTGAAGTAACGCGGAGTATCCTCTGCAGCGCGACGCCGAACGAGTGACCGCTTTAGGTAACCTCGAAGGTCAGGTCTGGGTCGGCAAGCGACGTCCACGAAAAATTCACGAAGAACTTTTTTGCCTGCCGCGTACGTTTCCATCACGCATTCTTCAACGCGGCGTCCCTGCCTCCCCTTCTGGCGTCGCACGTTCCAGCCCCGCCAGCAACTTCCCCAGCAGTTCCGACAACTGCGCCTGTTCCGCATCCGACAACGCAGCCAGCACCGCACGCTGATTGTCGATATGCGCAACAACCGCCTCATCGATCAGCGCCCGCCCGGCGTCGGTCAGCGCCACGAGCGTGCCGCGCCCGTCCGCCGGATTCGGCCGACGCTCGACCCACCCCGCCTTCTGCAACCGGTCGATGCGTGCGGTCATCCCGCCCGACGACATCATCAGCGCGTCGTACAGCGCGGTCGGCGTCAGCGCGTATGGCGCACCGCTGCGCCGCAGCGTCGCGAGCACGTCGAATTCGCCCGGCTGCATGCCGTAGCGCGCGAACAGCGGATTGAGACGGTCGCGCGCGATCACGAGCGCGGCTTCCTGCAACCGCCCCATCACGACCATCGACGTTGCGTCGAGATCCGGACGCTCGGCGCGCCATTGCGCGAGCGCATGCTCGGCTCGATCCATTAACCCTCCTCGGCCTACCAGTTATCTTGACGTCGAGACAAATCAACATTTATCTTGATGTCGAGATACTTTACCTGAAAAACGCGCGGCGCCTCGCTGGCAGCCGCGCACCGATATCGAGGGCCATGCAATGAATCGCTTCACTTCCCCCGGATGGCGGCTCGCCGCGATCGTGCTCGTCGGGCTGAACCTGCGGCCGGCGCTCGCCGCGGTCGGGCCGCTGCTCGACATGATCCAGCGCGCGACGGGGATCGGCGACGGCACCGCCAGCCTGCTGACGACGATCCCGATCCTGCTGATGGGGCTCGGCGCGTTAAGCGCGCGGCGCCTGCAGCGCATCACCGGGATCGCGGGCGGCGTGTGGCTCGGCGTCGCGCTGATCGGGCTGGCCTGCGCATCGCGCGTCGGTGCGCAGCACGCATGGGTGCTGCTCGCGAGCGCGTGTTGCGCGGGTGTCGGGATCGCGATGGTCCAGGCGCTGTTGCCCGGCTTCGTGAAGGCGCATTTTGCGACGCGCGTCGGCGGCGCGATGGGCGTCTATTCGACGTCGATCATGGGTGGCGCGGTGCTCGCGAGCGTCGTCGCGCCATTCGCTGCGGCGCGCTGGGGCTGGCTCGCCGCGCTCGCCGGCTGGGCGCTGCCGGCGGCGCTCGCCGCATTGGCGTGGCCGCTGGCGAGCCGTGGCGGCGACGCGCTGGCCGGCGGGCCGGTATCCGGATCGGGCGCGCGGCCGTCGCGTTCGCCGCGCGCCTGGCGACTCGCGCTGTTCTTCGGCATCGCGACCGGCGCCTACACGCTCGTGCTCGCATGGCTGCCGCCGTACTACATGCGGCTCGGCTGGTCGCCGACCGCGGCGGGCAGCCTGCTCGGTGGCGTGACGCTCGCGGAAGTCGTCGCGGGGCTGACGATCTCCGCGACGATCGATCGCCTCCCCGATCGCCGGCCCGCGCTGCATGCGGCGATCGCGTCGCTATGCGTAGGGTTGCTGGTGATGCTGGCCGCACCCGACGCGCTCGCGCTGCCGGCCGCGCTGCTGCTCGGCGCGGGAATCGGCGCGCTGTTTCCGCTGTCGCTGATCGTTACGGTCGACCATGCGGCGACGCCGGCTGATGCCGCGTCGCTGACGGGGTTCGTGCAGGGTGTCGGCTATTTGATCGCCGGCTTGTTTCCGTTCGCGGCCGGCATCGTGCGCCAGCATCTCGCGGACCTGACGCCAGCATGGATCGCGATGGCGTGCCTGTGTGTCGTGCTGTTCGTGCTCGCGTCCGGGTTTGCGCCAAAACTGGTGCGGCACGTCGCGCGGGTTTGAGCGACGCCGCGGGCCAGCGGCGCGGGCGCTTGCTTGCCCGGTGTCGTCCCGGGCATGCTCGCACCAGCAATATCCTCGCGGCCCGTCCAGATACCCGGCGCCACGGCGCTGGCGCGTTCAGCCCGCGCTCGCGTACAGCGTCGAATCCGCGAACCCTTCGGCGTCGAGCACGCGCCCGATCAGGATCAGCGCGGTGCGCTCGATCTGCGTGCCCTGGACCTTGCCGACGATGTCGGCCAGCGTGCCCGTCACGCGTTCCTCGTCGGGCCAGCTTGCGCGATAGATCACCGCCACCGGGCAAGCGGCGCCGTAATGCGGCAGCACTTCGTCGACGATACGCGCGAGATGGCGCACACCGAGATGGATCGCGAGCGTCGCGCGATGTGCGGCGAGCGCGCCGAGCGCTTCGCCTTCCGGCATCGTCGTCTTGCCCGCGAAACGCGTGAGGATCACCGTCTGCGCGACGCCCGGCAGCGTCAGCTCGACGCCGAGCGTCGCCGCGCATGCGGCCGTGGCCGTCACGCCCGGCACGATTTCGTACGGAATCCCGAGCGCTTTCAGGCGGCGGATCTGCTCGCCGATCGCGCCGTACAGTGACGGGTCGCCCGAATGCACGCGCGCGACGTCCTGACCTTTCGCGTGTGCGGCCGCGAGCAACGCGACGATCGCGTCGAGGTCGAGTTCGGCCGTGTTCACGACCTGCTCCGCGCGATGACCGTCGAGCACGGCGGCTGGCACGAGCGAGCCCGCATACAGGATCACCGGGCAGGTGCGCACGAGGCGCTGGCCCTTCACCGTGATCAGCTCCGGGTCGCCGGGGCCCGCGCCGATGAAATACACCGTCATCGAAATTTCTCCGTCAATTCGTTGGGTGGCCGCTGCGTCGCGTCAGGCGCGCGCGGCCGGATCGAGTGCGTCGATGAGTGCCGTGACCGAGTCGAACGCGCGGTCGGCATCGGGCAGCGGCGGCCGGCGCAGCATCACGACCGGCAGCCTGCGTTCGCGCGCGACGTCGAGCTTGGCCTCGGTGGCCGCGCCGCCGCTGTTCTTGCTGACGACGACGTCGATGCCCGCCAGCGCGAACAGCGCGCGCTCGCCGTCGAGCGTGAACGGCCCGCGGGCGGCGACGACTTGCGCACGAGCGTTGCCGGGATGCGCATCGAGGCAGCGCACGAGCCAGAACTGGTGTGGCGGAATCGCATCGAGATGCGCGAGCGGTTCGCGGCCGAGCGTGAACAGCGGGCGCCTGAACGGCGCGAGCGCGGCCTCGATACCGGCCCAGTCGTCGACCATGCGCCAGTCGTCGCCCGGTTGAGGCGTCCACGGTGCGCGACGCAGCGCCCATAAAGGCACGCCCGTGTCGCGCGTCGCCGCCGCGGCGTTCGCGCTGATTCGCGCGGCATACGGATGGGTTGCGTCGATCACGAGGCCGATACCCGCGTCGCGCAGATACGCGGTCAGCCCGGCTGCGCCGCCGAAACCGCCGACGCGCACGTCGCAGCGCAGATCGTCGGGCGTCTTGCCGAGTCCGGCGAGGCTGTAGACATGATGCGGGCCGAGCGCGCGCGCGATCTTCAGCGCATCGCCGGTGCCGCCGAGCAGCAGGATGCGCGGGCTCATCGCGCCACCCCGACGAAGCGGCCCTGCCGGTCGATCGCGAACATCTCGACCGTGACCGACGGCGGCACGATGTTGCGTGCCACCCGCAGCGCATGCGCGCAGACGAGGTCACCAAGCGGCACGCCGTCTGCCTGCGCCAGTTTCAACGCTTCCTGGCTGGTGTTCGCCGCGCGCATCGCGGCCTGCAGCGCCTCGTTCGCGCCGGCTTCGGCCGCCCACTGCGCGAGCAGCGGCAGGTCGATGCTCGAATGGCGGCTGTGCAGGTCGAGATGGCCGGCCGCGAGCTTGCTCAACTTGCCGAAGCCGCCGCACATCGACAGGCGCGCGACCGGCGCGCGCCGCAGGTGCTTGAGCACCGCGCCCGCGAAATCGCCCATCTCGATCAGCGCCATGTCGGGCAACTGGTAGTGCGCGCGCATCGCGTCCTCGCTGGCGTTGCCCGTGCAGGCGGCGATATGCGCGATGCCGTTCGCCCGTGCGACGTCGATGCCCTGATGAATCGACGCGATATAGGCCGAACACGAGAACGGCCGCACGATGCCGGTCGTGCCGAGGATCGACAGCCCGCCGACGATGCCCAGGCGCGGGTTCATCGTCTTCAGCGCAAGCGCCTCGCCGCCTTCGACGCCGATCGTCACGTCGAAGCCGCCCGCGTAGCCGTGTTCAGCGGCGAGCGCTTCGAGGTGGGTAGTCATCATCTGGCGCGGCACCGGATTGATCGCCGGTTCGCCGACCGGCAACGTCAGCCCCGCGCGCGTGACCGTGCCGACGCCCGGCCCGGCATGAAAGCGCACGCCGGGCGCCGCCGCGAGCGCGACGCGTGCGAAGATCAGCGCGCCATGCGTGACGTCCGGATCGTCGCCGGCATCCTTGATCGTGCCGGCTTCGGCGCCGTCGGCCGTCGCGCGGCAGAACTCGAGCCGCATCATCACGCGCTGCCCCTTCGGCAGCACGATCTCGACCGCGTCGTCCGCCTGACCCGCGAGCAGCAGCCGCGCGGCCGCAAGCGAAGTCGCGGTCGCGCAGCTGCCTGTCGTGTAGCCGAAGCGCAGCGGCGCGGGTTGTTCGGGGGTTTCGTCGCGCATCACGCGTCCGTTGCGTTCGACGGATTCGACGAGCCGGCCGTGTCGGTCGCGTCTGCCGTGTCGGACTTGCGCACGTCGTACAGCGTGACCGGCAACGGCTGCCGCCACGTGTCGAAGCGGCCGAGCGGTTCGGCATGCGCGAACGACACGCGCGTGAGCGTGCCGCCATGCGCGTCGCGCCACGCGGCGAGCGCCATCTCGCCCTGCAGCGTGACCGCGTTGGCGACCAGCCGGCCGCCGGGTTTCAACGACGCCCAGCACGCGTCGAGCACGCCGGGCGCCGTCGCGCCGCCGCCGATGAAGATCGCGTCAGGCGCGGCGAGCCCCGCGAGCGCATCGGGCGCACGGCCCGCGACGAGTTGCAGGCCCGGCACACCGAGCGTATCGCGGTTGTGTTCGATGAAGCGTTGCCGCTCCGCATGCGCTTCGATCGCGATCGCCTGGCAGGATGGATGCGCGCGCATCCATTCGATGCCGATCGAGCCGCTGCCGGCGCCGACGTCCCACAGCAGTTCGCCTGGCGCGGGCGCGAGACGCCCGAGCGTCATCGCACGCAGGTCGCGCTTGGTGAGCTGGCCGTCGTGGCGGTACGCATCGTCGGGCAGGCCGGGCGTGAGCGCGCGGCGCGGCGCGTCGGGGCCCGCCCGGCAATCGAGCGCGACGAGGTTGAGCGCGGCGGTTTCGTCGACGTGCCAGTCTTGCGCGAGGCCATCGATCCGTCGCTCGAGCGGGCCGCCGAGGTGTTCGAACACGCTGACGCGCGTCGGCCCGAAGCCGCGGGCGGCGAGTTCGGCCGCGACCGCGGCCGGCGTGCGGCCGTTGGCGCTCAGCACGAACAGGCGCCGGCCCGGCAGCAGATGGCGGGCCAGCGTCGCGAGCGGACGCCCGACGAGCGAGACCGCGCCGACGTCCTGCAGCGCCCAGCCGAGACGCGCCGCGGCGAGCGACAGCGACGACGGCGCGGGCAGCACGCGCCATTCGTCGGGAGAAAGCTGGCGGGCGAGCGTCGCGCCGACGCCGAACAGCATCGGGTCGCCGCTCGCGAGCACGCACACGGGCGCGCCGCGGCGGGCGAGCAGCCCCGACAGGTCGAACGGCGACGGCCATGCTTCGCGCGTCGCCCGCAACCGCGCGGGCAGCATGTCGAGATGCCGTGTCGCGCCGACCACGTGCGTCGCGTCGAGCAGCGCGCGCCGCGCGTGGCGTCCGAGCCCCGCGTAACCGTCGTCGCCGATGCCCACTACCGTCAGCCACGCCGTCATGCACCCTTCCCCATCGTTCGATTCCATCGTGTCGCCGCGCGGCCGTGAAAGCGCCGGTGCAGCCGTCCGCATTGCGAAAAACGGCATGGTACCGTGTTCCACCCGGCGTTTCATCTGCCGGCCCGCCCGCGCCCGATCGTTGTCCGACCGTTGCCCGTTTCACCCGCCGCGAACGGCCGACCGCTCGCGAATCGCGGCCGAAATCGGGTATCCTACGGCCGTTCGTTCGCCGGTGCCCTTCGGGGCCGAAGAGGGAACACAGGGCGCCCCGCGCGCCGCTGTGGCTGCCCCCGCAACTGTAGACAGCGAGCCGAGCTCCCCCTCATGCCACTGGTTTCACCGGGAAGGCCGGGAGCCGGCGCCGACCTGTCAGCCAGGAGACCTGCCGGCCAGAAAGTGCGTGCGTGCCAGTCGGCGTCGGGCGGGGTGTACCGATGCGTTGGCCGCGGCGCCACACACTGTCCCGGTATCCCGTTGAATTCCGCCCCCGCTTCGATTCCTGCGTCGCCCGTCGTACGCCCGTCGGCCTGCCCGGGGCTCGTGCGCGTGGTCGCGGCCGCCGACGGGGGGCTGTGCCGGATCAAGCTGCCGGGCGGCCGGCTCGATGCACATCAGGCACGCGCGATCGCCGCCGCCGCGCGCCTGTACGGGTCCGGCGCGATCGATGCGACCAATCGCGCGAATCTGCAGTTGCGCGGCATTCGCGACGGCGCGGCCGATGCGCTCGCGCACGCGTTGCTCGACGCGGGGCTCGGCCCGCGCACAAGCGCCGGCAACGTCACCGACGATACGGCCGCGCTCGCGACAAGCGACGACGTCCGCAACGTGCTGCTGAGCCCGCTTGCCGGGCACGACCCCGCCGCGCTCGTCGATAGCCACGCGCTCGCCGCGCCGCTGCTCGACATGCTGGCGAGCGAGCCGCGCCGCGGTGAACTGTCGCCGAAATTCTCGATCCAGCTCGACGGCGGCGAAGCGGTCGTGGCGCTCGATCATCCGCACGACATCTGGCTGGCCGCATGGCGCCGCGCCGACGGCGCGGTACGTCTCGCGGCGGGGCTGGCCGGCTGTCCGCCGGTTGCGTGCGGCGACCGGCCCGCTGCGGTCGACGTGTCGCCGGAACAGGGCGCCGCACTGGTGCGCGCGCTGTTGCTCGCGTTCCTCGATCTCGCGCCGGCCGACGTCACGCGGATGCGCGCGTTGCTGGCGACGTGCGACGAACGCACGCTGCTCGCGCGCGCCGCGCACTACCTGCCCTTCCCGCTCGCGGCCGATCCGGCGCTTGCCGACTGGCGGCGCACGCGTACCGCTCCCGCGTTGCGTTTCAGCGCGGCTCCGTCGCGCGACGCGGCGCGCTGCAGCGTCGGCGCGCAATTCGCGCTCGGGCGGCTCGACGCGGCGCAACTGGAGCGGCTTGCCGCGCTGGCCGAGGCCGACGGCGACGGCACGCTGTCGATGACGCCGTGGCAAGGCGTGTTCATGCACGGCGTGCCGAACGAACGCACGGCGGCGATGCGCGCAGCACTCGCGTCGCTCGGCCTCGTGTGCGCGGCGTCCGACCCGCTCGCGACACTCGTCGCCTGCACCGGCAGCGCCGGCTGCGCGAAAGCGCGCGCCGATACGAAACACGATGCGCTCGCGCTCGCCGCGCGCGTCGGCCATCCGCTCGACGTGCACCTGACCGGTTGCGAGCGCCACTGCGCGCTGCCACATCCCGCCGCGCATACGCTCGTCGCGGTGGCGCCCGCGCACTACGACCTTTACCGGCGCGACGCGGCCGCGGGCCTCGGCGCCCCGCTCGCGCGCCATCTGACGATTGACCAGGCCGCGGTCCGACTCATGGACGCGCGGCACAGCCAGGACACCACCGATGCTTGACTACATTCGCGACGGGCAGGAAATCTACCGCCAGTCGTTCGCGACGATCCGCGCCGAGGCCGACCTGTCGCAGGTTCCGCCCGATCTCGAGAAACTCGCGGTGCGCGTGATCCACGCGTGCGGGATGGTCGACGTCGTGTACGACCTGCGCTTCTCGGCCGGCGCCGGCACGGCCGGCCGCACGGCGCTCGCGGCCGGCGCGCCGATCCTGTGCGATGCGAGGATGGTCGCCGAAGGCATCACGCGTGCGCGGCTGCCGGCGGCCAACCGCGTGATCTGCACGCTCGGCGAGCCGGAGGTGCCCGACCTCGCGCGCGACCTCGGCAATACGCGTTCGGCCGCCGCGCTCGAACTGTGGCGCCCGCATCTCGCGGGCAGCGTCGTCGTGATCGGCAATGCGCCGACCGCGCTGTTCCACCTGCTCGACATGATCGACGCCGGCGCGCCGCGGCCCGCGCTGATCCTCGGTTTCCCGGTCGGCTTCATCGGCGCGGCCGAATCGAAGGCGATGCTCGACGCCGACAGCCGCGGCGTGCCGTACGTCGCGCTGCTCGGCCGGCGCGGCGGCAGTGCGATGGCCGCCGCCGCGGTCAATGCGCTTGCGACGGAGGTCGAATGACGACCGCACGCGGACGGCTGTTCGGGGTCGGCGTCGGCCCCGGCGATCCCGAGCTGATGACGATCAAGGCGCTGCGCGTGCTGCAGGCGGCGCCGGTGGTCGCGTATTTCGTCGCGAAGGGCAAGAAAGGCAACGCGTACGGCATCGTCGAAGCGCACCTGCTCGACGGGCAGACGCAACTGCCGCTGGTCTACCCGGTGACGACGGAGGCGCTGCCGCCGCCGCTCTGCTACGAGACGGTGATCGCCGATTTCTACGACACCGCGGCCGAGATCGTCGCGGCGCACCTCGATGCGGGCCGCGACGTCGCGGTGATCTGCGAAGGCGATCCGTTCTTCTACGGCTCGTACATGTACCTGCACGATCGCCTCGCGCCGCGTTACGACACCGAGGTGATCCCGGGCGTATGCGCGATGCTCGGCGGCACGGCCGTGCTCGGCCAGCCGCTCGTCTATCGCAACCAGAGCCTGTCGGTGCTGTCGGGCGTGCTGCCCGAGCATGAACTGCGCGAGCGGCTCGCGCGGGCCGACGCGGCCGTCGTGATGAAGCTCGGCCGCAATTTCGACAAGGTGCGGCGCGTACTCGACGAACTCGGGCTCGCGAAGCGCGCGCGGTACGTCGAGCGCGCGACGATGGCGAACCAGCGCATCGTTCCGCTCGACGAGGTCGATCCGATGGCGTCGCCGTATTTCTCGCTGCTCGTCGTGCCGGGGGGAAAATGGCAAGGATGACGACCCCGCCCGCGATCGTGATTCTCGGCGCGGGCGCGCTCGATACCGCGCGGCGCATCCAGGCGCGTTATCCGGGCGCCCGGGTGCACGGTCTCGTGTCCCGTGTCGACGCCGACGTGCCGTTCGACGAACTCGGCGCGCACCTGCGCGAACTCTATGCGCGCGGCCTGCCGATCGTCGCGCTGTGCGCGGCCGGCATCGTGATCCGCTGCCTCGCGCCCGCGCTCGCCGACAAGGGCGTCGAGCCGCCGGTGCTCGCGGTCGCGGAGGACGGCTCGGCCGTCGTGCCGCTGCTCGGCGGGCTGACCGGCGTCAACGTGATCGCGCGCGAAATCGCAGAATGCGTCGGCGTCGCGCCAGCGATCACGACGAGCGGCGAACTGCGCTTCGGCGCGTGCGTGCTCAATCCGCCGGAAGGCTATGCGCTCGCCGATCTCGCGCAGGGCAAGCGCTTCGTGTCCGACCTGCTCGCGGGCGCGTCGACGCGCGTCGACGGCGCGGCGCCGTGGCTCGACGACGTCGCGCTGCCCCGTGATGCCGCGGCTGCGCACGCGATTCGCGTGACGCCCGATGCGTGGCGCGGCGCGCGCGACGAGCTCGTGATTCATCCGCGCAGCGTGGTGGTCGGTGTTGCCGCGGATGCCGTGCATGCAGGCGAAGCGCTTGCCACGCGCATCGAAGCCATGCTCGACGCACAGGGCCTCGCACGGCTGGCGCTCGCGGCCATCGTCGCGCCGGCGTCGGCGATCGGCGAACCCGCATTGGAAGAAGCGGCGAGCACGCTCGACGTGCCGCTGCGTTTCGTCGATGGCGATCCCGACGCGCCTGCCGACGCCAGCACGCTGCTCGGCCGCGCATTGCGCGTCACCCACACGCTGCGTGAAGAATCTAACGGTCTCGCTTGCGCGGTCGCGTCGCAGCCGGTCGACCCCGCCACGCTCGGCCGCGCGCGCGGCCGCCTGACGGTGCTCGGTCTCGGCCCGGGCGGTGCCGCATGGCTCACGC
>NZ_BCPO01000048.1:0-7387 GCF_016586105.1 Burkholderia sp. E168m15 | reverse complement strand
GGATGCGACCGACATCCTCGGTTATACGACTTACGTGAACATGGCCGGCCCGTTTCGGGCGGACCAGCGCGTGCACGGCACCGACAATCGCGAGGAAATGCAGCGCGCGCGCCATGCGTTCGAACTGGCGGCCGAGGGCCGGCGCGTCGCGGTCGTATCGTCGGGCGACCCAGGCGTCTTCGCGATGGCCGCGGCCGTGCTCGAAGCGCTCGACGAAGCGCGCGACCCGCAATGGGCCGCGGTCGACCTGCGCGTGGAGCCCGGCATCTCGGCGTCGCTCGCCACGGCCGCGCAGGCCGGCGCACCGCTCGGTCACGATTTCTGCGCGATCTCGCTGTCGGACAACCTGAAGCCGTGGGACGTGATCGAGACGCGCCTGCAACACGCGGCGCAAGCCGATCTCGTGATGGCGTTCTACAACCCGATTTCGCGCGCGCGGCCGTGGCAGCTCGACCGTGCGCTCGACATCGTGCGTGCGCATCGCGCGGCCGATACGGTGGTCGTGCTCGGCCGCGACATCGGCCGGCCAGGCGCGACGCTTTCGACAACGACCCTCGGCGCGCTGCGCGGCGAGCAGGTCGACATGCGCACGATGGTGATCGTCGGCTCGTCGACGACGCGGCGCTTCTCGATCGGCAACGCACGCGAATGGATCTATACGCCGCGCTGGTATCGCTGAACGCCGCGGCGCGCGTATCGAATCCGGCGGTGCTCACGTGAATGCGCGATGCGCGCGAGCCGTCAATCGGCATGCCGGTGTATCACCGGCTCGCTGGAACCGGTCCATCCGCGCGCCATGGCGCGAGCAACCGGAAAAAGTGCCCGCTCCGCGTTTCGCAACGCGACCGAATCGGCAAGATCGTTACGTATCGGGAATCGAATAACAAAAAGAAGTATCCCTAAATTCCCTATTCGACGTGAATACTCCAAGATAGGCACGCCGCCGACGGGACAGGTGCCTGCCCATCGGCGGCGATACGCAGGCCAGCGTATCCCTCTTCCACTTGGAGAACACAGAATGAACAACAATGTGTTGCCGCGTTTCGTTCCGCGAGCGTTTGCCGCGGGTTGTCTGCTCGCGATGGCGAGCGTGTCGCACGGTGCCGGCGTGTATGCACCCTTTGTCGACGTGACGCTCTATCCGACACCGTTGGTCGACCAGATCGGCGTGCGCCAGGGCATCCAGCAGTTCACGCTCGCGTTCGTGGTCGCGGGCAACGGCTGCGTGCCGTCGTGGGGCGGCGTGCAGCCGATCGGCAACGGCGCGAGCGGCGGGCTGCTGACCGCGCTGTCGACGTCGATCGCGAGCTACCGCGCGAAAGGCGGCGAAGTCGCCGTGTCGTTCGGCGGCGCGAACGGCACGCCGCTGATGCAGGCGTGCTCGACGGTTCCCGCGCTGAAGAGCGCGTACCAGACGGTGATCGACACGTACGGCCTCACGCATATCGACTTCGACATCGAGGGCGCGTCGCAGCAGGACACGGCGGCGGTCGCGCGCAACTTCCAGGCGGTCGCGCAACTGCAGGCCGACTACGCGGCGAAGGGCAAGCTGCTGCACGTGACGCTGACGCTGCCGACGATGCCGACCGGGCTCACGCAGGACGGCGTGAACGTCGTCAACGCGGCCATCGCGAACAAGACCACGTTCGATGCGGTCAACGTGATGGCGATGGACTACGGCCCCGCGAACATCGACATGGGCGCCGCCGCGATCAGCGCTGCGCAGGCGCTCTACTCGCAGCTGGACACGGCGTTCAAGTCGGCCGGCCAGCCGAAGACCAACGCGCAGCTGTGGCAGATGGTCGGCGTCACGCCGATGATCGGCGTGAACGACGTGCAAGGCGAAACGTTCACGCTCGCGAATGCGCAGACCGTGCTGAACGCGGCAATCGCGAACGGCTACGGGTTCTTCGGCAACTGGTCGGTCGGCCGCGATCAAGCGTGCCCGTCCGGCGGCACGTATGCGTCGCCGACCTGCTCGGGCGTCGCGCAGCAGCCGTACGCGTTCGCGGCGATCTTCAAGAAGCTCGACGGCAAGTGGGGCGCGGGCGTCACGCAGGACCCGAACTACGGCGGCGGCTCGGACGGCGGTACGCCGCAGCCGGGCGCACCGTGGGCGGCCGGCCAGGTCTATACGGCCGGCGCGACGGTCACCTACCAGGGCACGACGTATCAGGCGCAGTGGTGGACGCAGGGCGACGTGCCCGGCCAGGCGGCCGTGTGGAAGCCGATCGGCGGCGGCACGCCCGCGTGGTCGTCGACGACCGCCTACCAGGGCGGCACGTGCGTGACGTACCAGGGCGCGAAGTATTGCGCGAAATGGTGGACGCAGGGCGACAACCCGAGCGCGGGCGGCGTGTGGGTGAAGTCGTGACGTTGCGACGCGCTCGCGCGTGACGTACGGCGGGCCGTTCCGGCGTGGCAGGACCGAACGCCGGAACGGCCCGCTGCGGATGCCGGCGCGCGCCGCTGCCCTACCCGCGCGCGTGCTCGGCCAGCAGCCGTGCCTTCGCGTCGACGAGCAGCGCCGCATGCTTGTCGCGATGCTGGCGAATCCGCTCGGTCGGCCCGACGACCGACAGCCCGTACCAGTCGCCGTCGAGCGTCAGCGCCACCGCGAGCGCCGACAGCTCGGGCGCGCTCTCGCCGAAGTTCTCGGCCCAGCCGAGTTCGCGAAACCGCGCGGTCTGCGCGACGAGCGCCGCCAGGTCGGCCACCGTCGCATCGGTGAAGCGTTCGAACGGCAGTTGCGCGCCGAGCGCCTGCTGCGTCTCGCTCGCGAGTTCCGCGAAGATCGCCTTGCCGATCGAGTTCGCGTGCAGCGGGCGCAGCTCGCCCGGCTGGCGCGTATAGCGGATCGCCTGCTCCGATTCGACGACGTCGAGATACGTGACCGACACACCCTGGATCTTGCCGAGCACGGCGGTTTCGCGGCTCGCGTCGCGCAGCGCGACGAGGTGCGGATGCACGATGTCGACGACCGGATCGGTCGCGTCGATCGCGGCGGCGACCGTCTGCAGGCGCCGCGTCGGGTAGTAGCCGCCGCGCTTGCGCACTTCGTACAGGTAGCCGCGGCTCACGAGCGTGCGCGCCATCGCGAGGCAACTCGACGCCGGCACGTTGAGCAGGCGCGCGAGTTCGGTGAGCGGCAGCGGCCGCCGTTCGGCGGCGAACAGCTCGAACAGGTCGAGCGTGCGGGCAACGAGTTTGACGTCCATGACGAGCGCTTGATTCGGAACGGGAAACCGCGCGCCGGGCGGGCCGCCGGGTCGCTACGGTCAGTACGACTTCGGCAGCCCGAGCACCTTCTCCGCGATGTAGCACAGGATCAGTTGCGGACTCACGGGCGCGAGCTTCGGAATCATACACTCGCGCAGATAGCGCTCGACATGATATTCCTTCGCGTACCCCATCCCGCCGTGCGTCGCGATCGCCGTCTGGCAGGCCTGGAACGCGGCTTCCGCGCCGAGGTATTTCGCCGCGTTTGCCTCCGCGCCGCACGATTGACCCGCGTCGTAGCGCGTCGCGGCCTTCATCACCATCAGCCATGCGGCCTCGAGCTGCATCCACGCCTGCGCGAGCGGATGCTGGATCGACTGGTTCTGCCCGATCGGCCGGCCGAACACCACGCGCTCGCACGCATACTGTGTCGCGCGGCGCAGCGCGGCCTGACCGAGCCCGATCGCCTCCGCGGCGATCAGGATGCGTTCGGGGTTCAGCCCGTGCAGCAGATAGCGGAAGCCGTCGCCTTCGTTGCCGATCAGGTCGTCGCGCGACACGCGCAGGTTGTCGATGAAGAGCATGTTCGAATCGACCGCCTTGCGGCCCATCTTCTCGATCTCGCGCACCTCGACGCGTGAACGGTCGAGGTCGGTATAGAACAGGCTCAGCCCGTCGGTCGGCTTCGCGACCTGGTCGAGCGGCGTCGTGCGCGCGATGATCAGCATCTTGTTCGCCACCTGCGCGGTCGAGATCCAGATCTTGCGCCCGCTCAGCACGTAGTAATCGCCGTCGCGGCGCGCCTGCGTGCTCAGGTGCGTGGTGTCGAGCCCGGCGTCGGGTTCCGTCACCGCGAAGCACGCCTTGTCGCGCCCGGCGATCAGCGGCGGCAGGAAGCGCGCCTTCTGCGCATCGTTGCCGAACACCTGCACCGGGTTCAGCCCGAAGATGTTCATGTGGACGGCCGACGCGCCGGACAAGCCGGCGCCCGACGCGCTGATCGTGCGCATCATCAGCGCCGCCTCGGTCATCCCGAGCCCGGCTCCGCCGTAGGCCGGGTCCATCGCGATGCCGAGCCAGCCGGCCTCGGCGAGCGCCGCGTGGAAGTCGGCCGGAAATCCGCCGGCGCGATCGCGTTCGAGCCAGTAGTCGTCGCCGAAGCGCTCGCAGATTTTCTCGATCGCGCTTTCGATCGCGCGCTGGTCGTCGGTCAGGTCGAACTGCATGGACTGCTCTCCCGAAAAAACGTGAGCGGCCGCGCCGCTCACAATGGAAACACGCCCGTCGCGACCGCGGCGAAGACCATCAGCACGGTGGCGGCGAACAGGAACGGAATCGTGAATTTCTGGTGCTCGGCGAGCTCGACGCCGGTCAGCCCGACGATCAGGAACGTCGCGGGCGTGAGCGGGCTGACCGGAAAACCGGTCGTCATCTGGCCGAGCAGCGCGGCCTGCGCCATCTGGATCGGCGGCACGCCGAGCAGCTTGCCGCTCTCCGCGAGCACCGGCAGCACGCCGAAGTAGAACGAATCGGGATCGAACAGCAGGCTGAGCGGCATCGACAGCAGCCCGAGCACGAACGGCATGTGGCGCGCATGCTCGACGGGCACGTGCGCGACGACGACCTCGGCCATCGCCTTCAGCATCCCGGTGCCGGACATGATGCCGGTGAACGCGCCGGCCGCGAGCAGCACGCTCGCCATCATCAGCGCGGCCTTAGCATGCGCGTCGATCCGTTCGCGCTGCGCCTGCACGTCCGGGTAATTGATCACGAGCGCGGCGACCGTGCCGAGCATGAACATCACCATCGGGTCGACGATGCCGGACACCAGCGTGACGAGCACGACGAGCGTGAGCGCGACGTTGATCCCGAAGCGTCCCGGCCGGCGCAACGCGCGTTCGGCGTCGGTCAGCTCGCGCGGCGCGATCGCGAGCGAGGCCGCGCCGGCGCGGTCGAGCCCGAGCCGTTTCGCCTCGCGCACGCCGAGCACGTACGCGGTGCCGAACACGAACGCGAGCCCGACGATCTGCACCGGAATCATCGGCGTGAAAATCGCCGAGCCGGGAATGTGCAGCGCGGCCGACGCGCGCAGCATCGGCCCGACCCATGGCAGGAAGTTGACGCCGGCCGCCATCGACGCGACGCACGCGAGAATGCGGCGATCCATCCCGAGTCGCGTATAGAGCGGCATCATCGCGGGCAGCGTGACGAGAAACGTGACGGCGCCCGAGCCGTCGAGATGGATCAGCAGCGCGAGCAGTGCCGAGCCCATCACGATGCGCGGCGGATGGCAGCCGATCACGCGCAGCACGCCGGCGATGATCGGGTCGAGCATCCCCGCGTCGGTGAGGATTCCGAAAAATAGAATCGCAAAAACGAACATCCCGGCGATCGGGCCGATGTTCTGTACGCCGTGCACGACGAACTTGCCGGTCTGAAGCCCGAAACCGGCCGCGAGCGACGCGGCCACCGGCACGACGATCAGCGCGACGAGCGGCGACAACCGCTTCGTGATGATCAGGCCGAACAGCGCGACGATGGCGACCGCGCCGATCCATGCGAGCATGATGCGTCTCCTCTTCAGCCGGTGCGCATCGACGGGCGTGTCGATGCGCGGGCCGGCGTGATGTCCGAATGATGGTGTGCGCGGCGGGTGGCCGGGCGCCGCAATGCGGCACGGTCGGCGGCCGCGAAGCCGGTCAGGTCCGGCGGTTGTCGTTGTCGTCGTTGTCGTCCGCGAACACCTGCGCCGCATGTTCGTTCAGCGCGGGCGGTGGACGCCGGTACGTAGCCGGCGTGCGGCCGAGCTTGATCGGCGACGCGATGCCGCGATGCCGGCCCAGCTCGACCTTCATCCGCCGATGCGCGACATGCGGGTGGTCGAGCGCCGCATCGAGCCCGAGCACGGGCGCGCACGGCACGCCGCGGCGCATCAGTCGTTCGGCGAGCGTCGCGCCGTCGTGCGCGGCCAGCGCCGTTTCGAGCAGCGTGCGCAGCGCGGCGCGGTGCTGGCTGCGCGCGCGGTTGTCCGCGAAACGCGGATCGTCGAGCCAGTCGCGCGTGCCGAGCACGTCGCACAGCGCGGCGAACTGCCCGTTGTTGCCGACCGCCAGGAAGATGTCGACGCCCGCGGTCGGAAAGCTGTCGTACGGCGTGATGTTCGGATGCGCGTTGCCGGTGCGCACGGGCGCGTTGCCCGAATGGAAGAAGTTCGACGTATGCGGATGCAGGATCGACAGCGCGCAGTCGAACAGCGTCGATTCGACGAACTGGCCGCGGCCGCTGGCGTCGCGTTCGCGCAGCGCCATCAGGACGCCGAGCGCCGCGTTCAGCCCCGTGACGAGATCGACGATCGGCACGCCGACCCGCAGCGGCGCGCCACCGGCTTCGCCGTTGACGCTCATCAGCCCGGCGAGCGCTTGCACGGCCGCGTCGTAGCCCGGCAGCCCGCCGAGCGGGCCGTCCGCGCCGAAACCCGACACGCGGCAATAGACGAGGCGCGGAAACCGCGCATGCAGCGCGTCGAAGCCGAGCCCCCAGCGCTCCATCGTGCCGATCTTGAAGTTCTCGACGAGCGCGTCCGCGTGTTCGAGCAGCCCGAGCAGCCGCTCGCGATCGGCCGGCTGCGTCAGGTCGAGCGCGACGCCGAGCTTGTTGCGGTTCACGCCGAGGAAGTACGACGCGGTGTCGCCGTCGAATGGCGGGCCCCATGTGCGCGTCTCGTCGCCGGACGGCGGTTCGACCTTGATCACCTCCGCGCCGTGATCGGCGAGGATCTGGGTCGCGTACGGGCCGCCCAGCACCCGCGACAGATCGATGATGCGCAATCCCGCCAGCGCGCCCTGCTGCTCGTGTTCCGCCATGCGTCTCGCTCCTGGTTCCGGTTGATCGGACTGCCGGTTCCGGCGGCCCGGCGCTTGCACGCGGCTTCTCCGGATTCGACGAATAATTCTTGTGTGTGAATTTATATTCACACCGAGGAATTGTGTTGTCAAGCCCGGACGGACCCGGCCGCCGCGCGGAGAACGTCGCCGCGCGCAAGCGGGGACGACATCGAACACGGGCCGGTTGCGGTCGCGCCCCGCCGTTCGCTAAGCTGGCGGCACGGTTCATCCCCATCAATGACAAGGCGAAATATTCATGAAACGGTTGTGGCTGGCGGCCTTCG
>NZ_BCPO01000047.1:0-29005 GCF_016586105.1 Burkholderia sp. E168m15 | reverse complement strand
TGGGCGTCGCGCACGCGCAAAAGCAGACTTTCCACTTCGGTGAAGGACAAACCGGGGTATCGGGCGCGGCGCCGCACGCTGCCGCGCCCACCGCCCGGCCCGCGCCCGCACGCCGGCACGTCACCGCGCCGTCGCCGCATCACCGGCGTGCCGTTCACAAGCGCCGTCATTCGCGCCACGCGAAGCCGGCGCGCAGCGGAATCTATACGCACGCGTGAGCTGTCGTCCGTGGCACGACCGCGGTGCACGGAACTGTCACGAACGGCCGGTAACATCGGCGCGGCGGCCTGCATGCCGTCGCCGTCTGCTGCCGGCCCCCGCATGGCCGGCGCCGGTTTTTCTCCACGATTCAGCACCTGTTTTGCCGAACATGAGCACCGGGCCGGATACCCTCGCCGTCATCAAGGAACGCGCCACGATCGTGTGCCGCCAGCGCAGCAGCGTGCTGCTGGTCGCGCGCACCGCGGCGCGCTGGTCGCTGCCCGGCGGCACGATCCGGCGCGGCGAGACGCCGCTTCAGGCCGCGCAGCGGGAGCTCGCGGAGGAAACGCGGCTGGAGGGGCTCGCGCTCGACTACGCGGTGCAGTTCGGCGGGCTGACGAAGCTACATCACGTGTTCGTGGCCGACGTGCCGGCGCACCTGACGCCGCGTGCCAGCAACGAGATCGCCCGCTGCAAGTGGTTCAGCGTCGACCGGCTCGACACGCTGCAGGCCAGCGTGCCGACGCGCAAGATCATCGAGCTCCTGCGGCTCGACTGTTTTTCTGCGTTCGCGAGCGGGCCGCTGCGCTGAGATCGATGTCGGCCCGGGCACCGATTGCGGCGATTACACGCGCAGGAACGGGCCGGCCTTGCGTTCGAGCAGCGCGACGAGTTCGGGCTGCATGAACGCGTAGCGGTCGGGAATGTCGAGGCAGACGATCTTCCGGTGCTTCAGATGCGCGCCGAATTGCGCCGACAGCCGCGCCTGATGCGCGCGCTCCATTACGAACACGATGTCCGCCCAGTCGAGTTGCTCGACGGAGAGCCGCACGTCCGCGTCGGGCGCGAGGCCTGCGGAGTCGGTTTCGATGTCGGGCCACGCGGCGAACACAGCTTCGGCCGTCGGGCTGCGCAGCCGGTTGCGGCTGCAGACGAACAGTGCCCGTGTCATGTCGCTGCGCGGCGCCCGCGGGGGCAGCTCATCCTTGCGGAATCGTGCCCGGCCGCACGTACGCGAGCATGTGCGGCACGTAATCGGCCTTGCCGAGTTCGACGCCGTGATGGCGCAGGATCGCGTACGCGGCGATCGCATGGAAGTAGAACTGCGGCAGCGCCCAGTCGCGCGCGTACTGTTCGCCCGTCATGTCGAACGCGATCCCGTTCGGCAGTTCGAGCGCGATCGGCCGCGCTGCGCCACCGTCGAGCGCATCGGGTGCGAGTTCGCCGAGAAACGTGAGCGTGCCGGCGATGATCGCCTGCGCATCGGCCGGCGAACCGGGTTGCGCATCGGCGTTCCAGCCCGCCTCGCGCAGGGCCAGCAATGCCGCCGGCAGCGGCTCGCCGCGCAGCCGGTAAACCGGCTCCATCGCCTGGAAACACGAGAAGCGCACCTGGGCGGCAAGCGGATACATGTCGGGCGCCAGCCTCAGCGTCATCGCCGCGTCGGGTTCGTCGCCCGCGGCCTGCCGGTGGGCGACCGCCTTGTCGAGCCACGCGGACTGTGCGCGCAACATCTGGGTATAGGTCGGAACGAGAAGTTGGGTGGGTGACACGCATGCGCTCCTGTGTTGGGGTTCTCGCCCCACGATAGCAGCGTCGGCGCGAACCTGCATCCTGATCGAGGTAGCGGCTTGAACGATGACGGACTCGCCTGAAGACCGTGCCACTTGTTTTTGCTGCGCAACATGAGCGACGCAGACCCGGCGGCCATCCCTTCCAGACGTGTCGACGCCGGAACCGCGCGAAAGAGGCTGGCGCGGCCTTGTAGCGGCATCTCCGACTATGTCGCACGCATCGCGGACAACGCCTGCGAAACGCGCGCGACCACGCCGGACCAGTCCGTTTCCGTCGCCGCCTGCCGAAACAGCGTGACGACGTCCGGGTACCACACGGAAGTCGTGCCCGCGCCGCTCCAGCGCCAGTCCGTGCCCACGTTCGACAGCAGAATCCACGCGGGCTTGCCGAGCACCGCGCTCAGGTGCATCACGGCGGTATCGACGCCGATGACGAGATCGAGCCGCGCGACGATCGCGGCGACATCGGCGAAATCGGTGGTCCGGTTGCCCAGATTGACGATGAAGCGATCGCCGATTCCGGCACGCAGATCGGCTTCGTTCGCGCCCTTCTGAAGACTGACGAACGTGACGCCGTCGATGTCCCACAGCGGCGCGAGCGTCTGCAGGCCGGGCAGCGAGCGCACGCGGTCGTTCGCGTGACCGGGATTGCCTTGCCACACCAGGCCGACGCGCAGGCGCCCTTTGGGCATCAGCCGGTCCCATTTCGACGCCGCATGCCGAGGCGCGTGCAGATAAGGCAGCGTGGCCGGAATGGACGCCGGCGATTCCCGCAGATTGACGGGAATACTCCACACATAAGTCCAGAAATCGTGACGCGGGCAGGCGGCCGGATCGAACCTGTCGCGCGCCACGACGGCATCCGCTTCGGGGAGCGTCGCGAACAGCCGCTGCGTCGCGGCCGAGCACACCAGCGTGATCCGTTTCGCCCCGAGCATCCGGAGTTTTTTGACATAGCGGACCAGCTGGATCTGGTCGCCGTGCCCCTGTTCCGGCCAGATCAGCAGCGACGCGCCGTCGATCGGCTCGCCCTGCCACTGCGGGAACGATACGGCGGGCGCGTCGGAAAATGCGCCGTTGAGATCGGGGGCGTGACGCGCTTCGAAGAGCGGCAACCCCGCGATCCAGTCGTTCCGGTGCAGCAGCACATTCGCCAGATTGAGCCGGTATTCGGCACGCCCGGGCTCGAGCGCCAGCGCCTGCCGATAGGCCGCTTCGGCTTCGTCGTAGCGGCCCAGGTCCTTCAACACCAGGCCGAGCGCGTTCAGCGCCGCATGATCGCCGGGCGTCTGTTCGACGGCGATCCGGATCGCCCGTTCCGCCTCTTCCAGACGATGCCTGGACCGCAACAACATGCCGAGATTGAGGTGCGCCTGGCCGTGGCCCGGTGCTTTCGAAACGGCACGCACGAACGCCCGCTCGGCGTCGGCATCCCGCCCGCTCGACTGATAGAGCACGCCCAGGTTGTTGTCGATATCGGCCGACCGGGGCGCCGCGTGCGCTGCCCGCTCGAGGCACGCCTCGGCGGCGACGAGGTTGCCGAGCTTCAAATGGCACACGCCCGCGAGGTTCAGCAATTCACCGTGATCGCCGTGCTGCGCGAGGAGCGATTCCGCCGCCTGGATCGCGGAGTCGAATCGGCCCTGTACGTAGTGTTCCCTGACCGGCGTGACGGCCGCATCGTCCATCGGAAGAGTGTCGCGGTGGGGTTGCATGGACGGAATGATCGTCGCGGTCGGCGCAACGTGCAACGTCGGCAAATTCGGGCGTCAGCGCGGAGCGTGCCGCGCCAGAAACCGGTCGAGCTGCGACGCGAACGTCTTGCCGTCGCGCGCGCTGAACGGCGCCGGCCCGCCCGTATCGATGCCCGCGCTGCGCAACTGGTCCATCATCGCGCGCGTCGACAGGCGCTCCTCGATGTTTTCGCGGCTGAACCAGTTGCCGCGCGGGTCGAGCGCATGCGCGCCCTTGTCGAGCACGGCGGCGGCCAGCGGGATGTCCGCGGTGATCACGAGGTCGCCCGGCTCCGCCAGCTCGACGATGCGCGCGTCGGCCACGTCGAAGCCGGCCGGCACCTGCACGGCCTTGATGAACGGCGACGGCGGCGTGCGCAGAAACTGGTTCGCGACCAGCGTCACGCAGATTTCGGCGCGACGCGCGGCGCGAAACAGCATGTCCTTGATGACGGCGGGACACGCGTCGGCATCGACCAGTACTTGCATGGCGGAGGTTTCCAGTGAGCGGAGGCAGAAGCGGCGATCATAGCGCACCGCCGGCCGGCCATCAGCCGGCGAGATCGGTGCGAAGCGCGTCGGCCGTCACCCACTGCGCGCCCCACGCGGCGGCGAGCCGGGCGCCCTGCCCGATCCGCACGGCCACATCGTCGAAGTCGACGAACACGACGTGATCGGCCGCCGCGGGTCTGGCCGGCGTCTCGCGCGTGCGCCCGTCGGACAGCACCCACAGCCAGCGCGCCTTGCCGGGCTCGCGCCGTGCCGCGCAGGCGAGCAGCTGCGCGGCGGCCTCGATGCCGTCCGCGAGCGGCGTACCGCCGCCGCCGTCGACCGGTTCGAGCCAGCGCGCGTTCCACCAGCGCGGCACGGCCGGGCCGAAGCGCCGCGCGGCGCCTTGACCGCCGAAGCAAATCAGCGCGGTTTCGACCCGCTCGCGCGCGGCCTGATCGAAATACGCGACGATCAGCCCCTTCGCGAGCGCGAGTCGTTCGTGCGACAACATCGACGCCGAACAGTCGAGCACGAAGCAATGCAGCGCACGCGGCGTACCCGCGCGTTTCCCGAAGCGCAGATGCTCGCGATGCAGCGGGCCGCCGCGTTTCGCGGCGAGCGTCGCCGGCCACGCGATGGCCGTGCCGGCGCGCACCGTGCCCGGCACGCGCGCGGCCGCGCCTGACTGCCATCGAGGACCGCGAATCGCGTTCGCGGCGGCGCCGGCTCGATGGCTCAGCGTTTTTTTAGCGGCAGCGGCACGACGCTTTTCACGTCGCGCAGCCCGGCCGGTTCGGGCGGCAAGTAGCCCCAGTCGCCTTGCGATGGGGACGCGTCGGCCTTCGTGTCGTCCTGTCGCTTGTCAGGCTGCCGTGGTGTGTCCGACCGCGAACGATCGTCGCGCTCTCCCCCTTGTTGCGACGACTGCTGCGACGGCGGCGGCCCCGCATGGCGCCGGTGCCGCAGCACGGCTTCGGCCACGCGCGCCACATGCGACACCGTCACCGCGTCGGCCTGTTCCAGTGCGGCCAGCGCACGCGCGGCGCGCAGCATCACGAGATCGGCCCGCAACCCGTCGACGGCCGCGTCGATGCACAGTGCGCTGACGTGCGCATGGACCGCATCGTCGAAATCGAGCGCCGGCAGCCGCGCGCGCGCCGCATGAATGCGGTCCGCGAGTTCCCGCTGGGCCGCCGCGTGACGCGCGCGAAACGCATCCGGATCGAGATCGAACGCGAGTCGCGCCTTCACGATCCGCTCGCGCTGGGCGGCGTCGAAGCAGTTCTCCAGCTCGACCATCAGCCCGAAGCGATCGAGCAGTTGCGGCCGCAACTCGCCTTCCTCGGGGTTCATCGTGCCGACCAGCACGAAGCGCGCATCGTGCGCGTGCGACACGCCATCGCGCTCGACGATGTTCACGCCGCTCGCGGCGACGTCGAGCAGCGTATCGACGAGCCCGTCGGCGAGCAGGTTCACTTCGTCGACGTACAGCACGCCGAGATGCGCGCGCGCCAGCAGGCCGGGTCGAAAACGCACGCCGTTTTCGGCCAGCGCATGCGCGAGATCGAGCGTGCCCGTCACCTGCTCGTCGCTCGCCGATAGCGGCAGCGTGACGAACTGCCCTTCCGGCAGCAGCTCCGCCAGGCCGCGCGCGGCCGTCGATTTCGCGGTGCCGCGCGGGCCGCTGACGAGCACGCCGCCGAGCGACGGGTCGATCGCGACAAGCAGCAGCGCCTGCTGCAACGCGTCCTGCGCGACGAGCGCCGCAAACGGAAAAACCGCGCGGGCGCGGGGCGTGGTCGGATCGGTCATCGCCGCCCTCCTTCCTGGCGTTGTTCGCTGGCGAGCCAGACCGCTTCGATCCGCTCGCGATAGGGGCCGGGCTGCTGCCACAGCCCGCGCTGCATCGCTTCGACGAAGCGTTCGCAGATGCCGTGCAGCGCCTTCGGGTTGTGCCGTTCGAGGAACGCGCGGGTGGCGTCGTCGAACAGGTACGCGTCGGCGACGAGCGCGTACTGGTGATCGGACAGCACGCGCGCGGTCGCGTCATAGCCGTACAGGTAGTCGACGGTCGCGGCCAGCTCGGCCGCGCCCTTGTAGCCGTGACGCTTCACGCCGTCGAGCCATTTCGGATTGACGACGCGCGAGCGGATCACGCGGGCAATTTCCTCGCGCAGCGTGCGCATCTTCGGCGCGACCGGGTTCGCATGGTCGCCGTGGTAGATGCTCGGCTGCTGCCCGGACAGGTGCCGCACCGCTGCCGTCATCCCGCCCTGGAACTGGTAGTAGTCGTTCGAATCGAGGATGTCGTGCTCGCGGCTGTCCTGGTTCTGCACGACGACGTCGATCGTCGCCAGCCGCTCGCCGAACACGTCGGGCGCTGCATCGCCCGCGCTGTTCTGCGCGTACGCATGACCGCCCCATTGACGGTAGGCATCCGCGAGATCGGCGTCGGTCTGCCAGCGGCGCTGGTCGATCAGGTCCTGCAGGCCGGCGCCGTAGCTGCCCGGCCGCGCGCCGAACACGCGCCAGCCGGCGCGCCGGCGCGCTTCGTCGGGCGCCACGCCCTGCGCGGTCCACTTCTCCCGTTCGCGCTCGATGCGTGCGCGAATCGGGTTCAGCTCTTCGGGCTCGTCGAGCGCGGCGACGGCCTGCACGGCCGCATCGAACAGGTGCATCAGATTCGGGAACGCGTCGCGGAAGAAGCCCGACACGCGCAGCGTCACGTCGATGCGCGGCCGGTCGAAGATCTCGATCGGCAGGATCTCGAAGTCGGTCACGCGATGGCTGCCGTGCGCCCATTTCGGCCGCACGCCGATCAGCGCGAACGCCTGCGCGATGTCGTCGCCGCCGGTGCGCATCGTGGCCGTCCCCCACACCGACAGCCCGATCGCGCGCGGATAGTCGCCGTGATCCTGCAGATGGCGTTCGATCAGTTGCTGCGCGGATTTCAGGCCGAGCGACCATGCGGCCTGCGTCGGCACCGCGCGCGTATCGACCGAATAGAAATTGCGGCCCGTGGGCAGCACGTCGGGACGGCCGCGCGACGGCGAGCCGCTCGGCCCCGGGGGCACGAAGCGGCCGTCGAGCCCGCGCAGCAGCTGACGCATTTCCTCACCGCCGCACGCATCGAGTGCGGGCAACAGCGTCGAACGCACGCGTTCTAGCACCGCGAGCGTATGCGGCCATGCGCCGGGCGGCGGCATGTCGATGCCGGGTTCGTCTGAAGCGGCGCCGCACACGGCGTCCAGCCAGTGCTGCGCAAGCCGTTCGAGCCGCTCGCGCGTATCGCCGGCATGACGCCACGGCGACGCATCTAGCGCCTGCAGCACGGCCGGCCGCGGCCCGGTCCACGGCGCGGCCCAGTCGGCCGCGAGCGGATCGAAACCCTCGCCGAGCGCAAGATCGCGTGCGAGCGCGCCGATCAGCCCGGCCCGTTCGCCCTTGCCGTCGCCGACCGGAAAACGAGCCAACGCGAGCAGCGTGTCGCGCCGCTGGCGCTCGACCGGCGACGCGCCGAACACGTGCAGCCCGTCGCGAATCTGCGCTTCCTTCAATTCGCACAGCCACGCGTCGACGCGCGTGAGCAGCGCATCCTCGTCGCCCGCATCGCGCGGCGGCGACACGCTCAGCTCGTCGTGCAGGCGATGCTCGGCGATCGTCGCGAGGATCGTCTTGCGCAACAGCTTCGCGCGCCGCGCATCGACCATCAGCGCTTCGTAGTATTCGTCGACCTGCCGTTCGAGATCCTGCAGCGGGCCGTAGTTTTCCGCGCGCGTGAGCGGCGGCATCAGGTGATCGACGATCACGGCTTGCGCGCGGCGCTTCGCCTGGCTGCCCTCGCCCGGATCGTTGACGATGAACGGATACAGGTGCGGCAGCGGCCCGAGCGTCAGGTCGGGCCAGCACGCGTCGGACAGCGCGACGCTCTTGCCCGGCAGCCATTCGAGGTTGCCGTGCTTGCCGAGATGGATGACCGCGTCGACCTGATACGCATCGCGCAGCCAGAAATAGAACGCAAGATACGCATGCGGCGGCACGAGATCCGCATCGTGGTAGCTCGCGTAGTCGTTGTCGTCGCGCGAGCGCGACGGCTGGATGCCGACGAACACGTTGCCCGCGCGCCAGCCGGCGATCGTGAAACGCCGTTGCCGCAGCGTCGGGTCCGCTTCGGGCGGCCCCCACCGTTCGTTCAGCGCGTCGCGCACCGCGGCCGGCAGCTGCGCGAAACGCGCGACGTAGTCGGCCAGCGCGTAACTCTGAAACGCGGGACGCAGCGTGCGCACGGCGGGATCGTTGGTCACGCCTTCGGTGAGTTGCGCGATCAACGCGTCGCCGTCAGGCGGCAGGTCGGCCACGATGTAGCCCGCATCGCGCAGCGCCGCGAGCACGCGCAGCGCGGAGGCCGGCGTGTCGAGCCCGACGCCGTTGCCGATCCGCCCTTCGCTTTGCGGATAGTTCGCGAGAATCAGCGCGATGCGTTTGTCGGCGTTATCGAGCGTACGCAGTCGGCACCAGCCGCGCGCGAGCGCCGCGACGAACGCGATCCGCTCGGCATCCGGCTGATAGCGCACGACGTCGACCTCGGTATGCGGGCAGCGATACGCGAGCCCCTTGAAGCTCACCGCGCGCGTGACGATGCGCCCGTCGACTTCGGGCAGCGCGATATGCATCGCGATGTCACGTGCGTGCAGGCCCTGGTTGTCGGCCGCCCACGCGTCGCGATTGCCGCCGGACAGGATCACCTGCAGCACCGGCGCGTCGCCCGCGAGCACGTCGTGCTCGGGGCTGTCGATCGCGCCGGCCGCGAACGCGGTGGTATTCAGCACGAGCGCGACGCCGTGCGTATCGCAGAGCTGCGTGATGACCTCGCGGCTCACCGCGTCCTTCAGCGACGTCACCGCGATCGGCAGCGGGTTCAGCCCCTCGTCGATCAGTGCGTCGGCCAGCGCGTCGAACACGGCCGTGTTCGCGGCCTGCCAGTGCGCGCGATAGAACAGGATCGCGACGACCGGCGCGCCGGGCGTCCAGCGCGGCCGCCAGTCGTCGACGCTCGCGCGGTCGCGCGCCGGGTGATACAGCGCGGCGGCCGGCAGCGGGCGCGGCGGTTCGGGTTCGTCGCCGAAGCCGAACGTGTGAAACGCGATGCTGCGCAGCAGCGCGTCGGCGTTGTGCATGCCGCCTTCGCGCAGATAGCGCCACCACAGCCGGCACAGCTCGGCCTTGACGGTGCTTTTCGCGACGAGATTCGGGTCTTCCTGCAGGTCGCCCGAGAACATCGCGAGCTGCTGCCCGCGCTTCGACGCGAGCGACACGGCCTGCTCGATCCCGTACGGCCAGTACGCTTCGCCGCCGAGATGATCGATCACGACCGTTTTCGCGTGGCGCAGCACGTCGTCGACGTAGAAATCGACCGACGCCGGCTGCCGCAGGAACGTGACGTTCGCGAGCCGCACGCTCGGGAACCCGGCGGGCAAGTGCGGCACGACGCTCGCGAGCAGCGACAGCGTCGTGTCGGCCGAACTCAGGATCACGATGTCGGCCGGCTGCTGGTCGATCCGGACGACGCCCTGTGTATCGTCGACGAAGCCGCCCGGCGTGGTGCGCAGCAGATGCATCGTGCGTTACGCCTGTTGCGGCTCGGCCGCGCACGCGGCGTCGAACGCGCGTTGCAGCGCGGCCGCGTCGAGATCCTCGCCGATCAGCACGAAGCGGCTCGCGCGGGTTTCGCCGTCCTGCCAGCGGCGGTCGAAATAGCTGTCGAAGCGGCGGCCGACACCCTGGATCACGAGCCGCATCGGCGCGCCGGGCAGCGCGGCGAAGCCTTTCGCGCGGTAGATCGTGTGCGCTTCGACCACGCGCTGCAGCGCGGCGATCGTCGCTTCGCGCGTGCCCGCGTCGCCCGATACCACCACCGAGTCGAAATCGTCGTGATGGTGATCGTGATCGCCGTCGTCGGCCGAGCCGTGATGGTCGTGACGCAGGTGGATCGTTTCCTCCGAGGCCGAGTCCAGCCCGAGCAGCATCGCGAGGTCGAGCTCGCCGCGCGTCGCGCGCACGATCTTCACCTGCGGCGGGATTTCTTCGCGGATCGCGGTTTCGATCCGCGCGAACTCGGCGTCACCCACGAGGTCGGCCTTGTTCACGATCACGAGATCGGCGGACGACAGTTGATCGGCGAACAGTTCGTGCAGCGGCGATTCGTGATCGAGGTTCGGATCGGCGCGGCGCTGCGCGTCGACGGCCTGGGGGTTTTCCGCGAACTGGCCGCTCGCGGCGGCCGGCCCGTCGACGACGGTCACGACCGCGTCGACCGTGAAGCTGTTGCGGATCGTCGGCCAGTTGAAGGCCTGCACGAGCGGCTTCGGCAGCGCGAGGCCCGACGTCTCGATCAGCACGTGGTCGATGTCCGCGCGGCGCTCGACGAGCGCCTCCATCACCGGATAGAACTCTTCCTGCACGGTGCAGCACAGGCAGCCGTTCGCGAGTTCGTACAGCTGGCCCGATGCCTCGCCCTGCGCGCCGTCGGCATCGTCGCAGCCGATGCCGCAGCCCTTGAGGATTTCGCCGTCGATGCCGAGTTCGCCGAATTCGTTGACGATCACCGCGATGCGGCGGCCTTCGGCGTGCTGCAGGATGTGGCGCATCAGCGTCGTCTTGCCGCTGCCGAGAAAGCCCGTGACGATCGTGACGGGAAGCTTGCGTAGGGTCATGGTAGGTCCGGTGTCGAAGAGGGAATCAGGACGGGATCGTCGCGTCGGTGGCGGCGCGGCAATTCAGCGGGCGGTGCGCGGGAAGCTCGCCGCGCGATCCGCGCGGACTGCCGCACGGCGGGCGGGACAACGAATCGGACATGGTGCTTCCTTGCGAACGGTCGACATCGTGAATGCCAACACGGCTGCCGCGTGCCCCGCCCGTGCCGCCTGCCGTTCGCCGTGCCGGCCCGGGCGCGTTCGCGCGGAGGCAGATCGGAGGAGACAGCGGGAAACACCGGGCGTCGGGCGCTGCCGCGGCCGTGGACGATGCGCCGCCTCCCCGCGGCGCTGAACCCCAACGTTTAGGCCGGTATCCGGGCTGACGAACACGCCGCTTCGCCTTCCCGGATACGCGCGGCATCCAGTGGCGGTCGTCCGCATGCGCGTGGCATGCGGCGAAGCGGCGCTGCGTGGCGCTTGCGCGCGACGCGTTCGCTTACCGTTGCGGGGGCAGCACAGGTTGACTCGACTGCGGCGCAGGCAGGCTCCCTGTTTCCCGTTTAACTGCGCACGCCGGAGCGGCGCGCGCGAGCACCAAAACGCGTGCGAGTGTAGGCGGCGGTGCGGGGAGCGTCAAGGCGAACGGCCGGCGATGAACGCGAATGATTGTCGTTTTCAACTAGACAAGATAAACTTTACTCGATAACGCAAACAACCGCGCAACGGCCATGTGAGGCAATCACTCAGTCATCCTCAAATTTCCATGTCGAAACGACAGATATCCGGGCGGCGCTTTCCTGTGCTGGCCCTGTCGCTGTGCTCGATCGCCGGCGTTGCCTCCTTCCCTGCCCCGGCGGCCGAGTTCGACGACGAACTGCCTGCGGTCGAAGTACGCAGCCGCCGTCATCCGAACGATCCGCGCGCCGAAAGCGTGAGTACGGCGACGCGCACCGCGAGCGATCCACGTGACGTACCGCAAACCATCGACAGCGTCCCGGTAGAGGAAACGCTGTCCTATGGCGGTCGCACGCTGGCCGACGCGCTGGCCGGCGTGCCCGGTGTGTCGAATACGTCGGACACGCGCTTCGATTCGTTCCGCATTCGCGGCTTTTCCGCCGCGGGCGACCTGCTGCTCGACGGCATGCGCGACGATGCGCAATACGTGCGCAGTCTCGGCAACATCGAACGCGTCGAAGTGCTGAAGGGGCCGGCGGCGGCGCTGTACGGGCGCGGCAGCGGCGGCGGCGTCATCAACCGGATCACCAAGCAGCCGTTGCCGGAAAACTTCGGGCATCTGTCGGCGGCGACCGGCAGCTATGGACGGCTCGGCGCGTCGGTCGATCTCAACCGGATGCTGTCGAGCGCGTGGAGCGTGCGGCTCAATGCGGGACGCGAACACGCAGGCAGCTTCCGCGACCACGTCGACGGCACGCGCCAGTATGTCGCACCGTCGATCAAATGGCACGACGCGCGGCGAAGCTAGCTGCTGCAGTTCGAATACGACGCGTACCAGCGCGTGCCCGATCGCGGCATGCCGGCGCCGGTCGCCGCGGTCGACGCGGCCGGCAAGCCGTTCGCGTTCTCGCTGCCGTCCGCGCCACGCGCAACCTTCTTCGGCGCGGCGGGCCGCGACACGATTCGCGACGAGAACATGAACTGGCGCTCGGTCTTCACGCACGCGCTCGACGGCGACTGGGAATTGCGCCATACGCTCGGCGTGCTGAATTTGCGCAGCACCTTCGACAATACCTACGTCACGCAAAGCTACGTCGCGAAGCCGCGCGACTACCGGCATGTGCAACGCGCACGCTATCTGCAGGACATGACGCATCTCAACGTCCAGACCGGCGTCGAACTGGGCGGCAAGGTCGCAACCGGTCCGGCGCTGCATCACCTGCTGTTCGGTATCGAATACGGCTGGCAGAAACGCGCGCCGACGCTCTGGCAGGCCGACGCGGCGCCGATTCCGGTGACCGGGCCGGATCGTTTCGCCCTGGTCGGCTCGACGCCGCGCCCGTATGCGATGAACCGCCACCGCGTCAGCGACTACGCGATCTTCGCGCAGGATCGCGTCGACCTCGGGCGAGCGTGGAAGCTCCTCGGCGGCCTGCGCGGGGAACGTTTCGACGTCGATTCGACCAACGCGCTGAACGGCCTGCATGCACGGCGCACGACGGCGGCATGGAGCCCGCGGCTCGGCGTCGTGTGGTCGCCGGTCGGCACGCACAGCCTGTATGCGTCGTACAGCAAGAACTTCGCGCCGGTCGGTGGCGACCTGATCGGCATCACGCCCGACGCGCGCGGCAACGCCAACGACCTCGGCCCGCAATACACGCGCCAATACGAGATCGGCGTGAAAAGCGACTGGCGCGACGGCGCGCTGAGCACGACGCTCGCGCTGTTTCAGCTCGACCTGTACAACCGCCGCATCGCCGATCCGGTTCGGCCGGGCTTTTTCGACCTCACCGGCCTCGAGCGCAATCGCGGCCTGGAACTGGGCGTCGCCGGCCGGCTCGCGGGCGACTGGTTCGTCCGCGGCGGCATCGGCTGGCAACACGCGCGGGTGGTCGACGCCGAGCCGAAGTACGCGGGCAAGCGCTCGGCGGGCGTGTCGGCGTCGAACGGCAGCCTGTTCGTCGGCCATGCGCCGCTACGCGGTTTTTTCGCGGAACTCGGGCTGGTGTACGAAGGCGCGCGTTACGCCGATCGCGACAACCTGCTCGAATTGCCCGCGTACGTTCGCTGGGACGGCAAGGCCGGCTATCGCACGCGCGACTTCGAGGTGACGCTGGCGGCCGTCAACCTGACCGATCGCGATTACTACGCGAATGCGACGGGCCTCGCGCAGATCATGCCCGGTACGCCACGCACGTTCACGCTGACGGCGGCATACAAGTTCTGACCTCGCGGGTAGCGCCGACACCCGCGCAGCCGGCCCGCCGGGCGGCTTGCGGGTTGCACGCCTGTGCTATCGTATGCGCCGCGTTCGGTGCTCGCATGCGCATTCCGCGCATGCAGTTAAACGGGAAACAGGAGGCGGATTGCCGCCCGGCCTGTGCTGTCCCCGCAACGGTACGCCGCCCGCGCAACGCACTTCTACGCGCTGCGCCCAGGCCGCCCGCGATGCCACTGCCCTTCGACCGGCGGGAAGGCTGCGGCCTGGCAAGCGGCCAGCCCGGATACCGGCCGACGCAAGGGGCGAGCGCGCTGCTCGCCGAACGCCCGATCCGCGGGGGACGGATCGGGTGCGCATTCCACCCGCGCTCGCGCGGGTTTCGCCCGATCCGCCATGCACTGCCTGCCCGCCGGCCGCCGATGTGCCGCCCGCCTTCCCTGTTCCACTGTTTCGACACGGTGCGCGCCGTGCCGCGCGCGATGAGCCGCGCCTGGCTCGTCGGCGCCGGTCCCGGCGACGCCGATCTGTTGACCCTCAAGGCCGTGCGCGCGATCGGCGCGGCCGACGTGCTGCTCGTCGACGATCTCGTGAACCCCGACGTGCTGCGCCATGCGCGCGCCGATGCGCTGATCGAGCACGTCGGCAAGCGTGGCGGCCATGCGTCGACGCCGCAGGAGGCGATCGTCGCCGCGATGCTCGCGCACCTGCGCGCGGGCCGCAGCGTCGCGCGGCTCAAGGGCGGCGATCCGTTCGTGTTCGGCCGCGGCGGCGAGGAACTGGTCGCGCTCGGCGCGGCGGGCTTTCCGGTGGAAGTCGTCAACGGCATCACCGCGGGCATCGCCGCGCCGGCCGCGCTCGGCATCCCGGTCACACACCGCGGCGACGCGCAGGGCGTGATCTTCGTCACGGGCCACGGCGCGGGGGCCGACGAGCCGGACTGGCGCGCGCTCGCGGCCACCCGCATGACGATCGTGATCTACATGGGCATCCGTCGGCTCGACGCGATTGCCGCGGCGCTGCGCGATGGCGGCCTGCCCGACGACACGCCATGCGCGGCGATCGAGAACGCCACGCGAGCCGAACAGCGCCACGTACTCGCGACGCTCGAGACGCTCGTCGCGCGCGTCGGTGACGCCGGTATCGGTTCACCGGCGATCGTCGTGATCGGCCGCGTCGCGGCGCTCGCCGACGATCCGGCGGTGCGCGCCGCGCTCGGCGGCCACGCATGATGCGCGTCGCGCTCGGCGTCGGCTTCCGCGCGGGCGTCACGGCTGCGCAACTCGATGCCGCGATCCGCGCCGCGCTCGCGCGCTACCCGGCCGCCGAACCGGCGCTCGTCGCGACGCTCGCCGACAAGGCATGCGCCCGTGCGCTGCGCACGCTGTGCGCGCGCCGTGGCTGGCCGCTCGTCGCGTTCGAGGCGGCGCAACTCGCGAGCCGTCCGGAACTGGCCGCGAGCGGCCCGTCCGACGCCGCGCTGGCCCGCTTCGGCGTCGCGGGCGTGGCCGAGCCGTGCGCGCAACTCGCCGCGCCGCATGGCCGGCTGCTCGGCCCCAAATCCATCCTGGGCGGCGTGACGGTCGCGCTCGCCGGCCCGCTCTGAACCCAATGTTTCGCTTTCGAAAGGACGATTCCCGATGAAGACCGATTCCGAATCCCATCAGCGGATGGCCGAACGCCGCCGCGCCGGCCACGAGAAGAAGCAGGCCGCCGCCACTCAGGAAAAAGGCCTGCTGATCGTCCATACCGGTAACGGCAAGGGCAAGAGCACGGCCGCGTTCGGGATGGCCGTGCGCGTGCTCGGCCACGGCATGCGGCTCGGTGTCGTGCAGTTCATCAAGGGGGCGCTGCATACGTCCGAGCGTGACTTCCTCGGCGCGGTCGCGGAATGCGATTTCGTGACGATGGGCGACGGCTATACGTGGAACACGCAGAACCGCGACGCCGACATCGCGACCGCGCGCAAGGGCTGGGACGAGGCGCGCCGGATGATCGACAGCGGCGACTACCGGATGGTGATCCTCGACGAGTTGAACACCGTGCTGAAGTACGAATACCTGCCGCTCGACGAAGTGCTCGCGACGCTCGTCGCGCGTCCGGAGTCGGTGCACGTCGTCGTCACCGGGCGGCATGCGCCCGATGCGCTGATCGATGCGGCCGATCTCGTCACCGAAATGCGGCTCGTCAAGCATCCGTACAAGGAGCAAGGCGTGAAGGCGCAGCGCGGCGTGGAGTTCTGAGCATGCCGGCCTGCCCCGCGCTGTTCGTCAGCGCGCCCGCGTCCGGCCAGGGCAAGACGTCGGTCACGGTCGGCCTCGCGCGGCTGCACCGGCGGCTCGGCCGCCGCGTGCGCGTGTTCAAGACCGGGCCCGATTTTCTCGATCCGATGCTGCTCGAACGCGCGAGCGGCGCACCCGTGCACGCGCTCGACCTCGGGATGGTCGGCGAGGCCGGTTGCCGCGCGCTGCTCGCCGAAGCCGCGCGCGACGCGGACCTGATCCTGATCGAAGGCGTGATGGGCTTGTTCGACGGCACGCCGAGCAGCGCCGATCTCGCGGCCGCGTTCGGCGTGCCGGTCGTCGCGGTGATTTCGGCGAAGGCGATGGCGCAGACGTTCGCGGCGATCGCGTTCGGGCTCGCGCGGTTTCGGCCGGGGTTGCCGTTTCACGGCGTGCTGGCCAACCGCGTCGGCTCGGCACGGCACGCGGAATTGCTGCAACAGGCGTTGCCCGACGATCTTCGCTGGCTCGGCCACGTGCCGGCCGATGCGGGTATCGCGCTGCCGGAGCGGCATCTCGGCCTGCATCAGCCGGCCGATATCGACGATCTCGACGCGCGGCTCGATCGCGCGGCCGATGTGCTCGCGCAGACGGCACTGGCCGAATTGCCGCCGGCCGTCGCGTTCGCGGAGCCGGACGTTGCCGCGCCGTTGCCGCGCGCGCTTGCCGGCAAGCGGATCGCGGTGGCGCGCGATGCGGCGTTTTCGTTCATCTATCCGGCGAATCTCGCGTTGCTGGGCGCGCTCGGTGCGCAGTTGCGGTTCTTTTCGCCGCTTGCCGACGAACCCGTGCCTGACGATTGCGACGCGCTGTTTTTGCCGGGCGGCTATCCGGAACTGCATGCGGCGACGCTGGCCGCGAATGCCGCGACCGCACGGACGATTCGCGCGCATGCGGCAGCCGGCCGGCCGATCGTCGCGGAATGCGGGGGGATGGTGTATCTGTGCGAATCGCTGACCGACGTGGATGGGTCGACGACACCGATGCTCGGCCTGCTGCCGGGGCATGCGACGATGCAACGCCGGTTCGCGGCGCTCGGCATGCAGCAGCTCGATACTGGCACGGGACCGATGCGCGGTCATACGTTTCATTATTCGCGGCTGGATACGCCGCTCGTGCCGGTCGCGACCGCCGCGCGGCCCGATGGCTCGGAGGGCGGCGGCGAAGCCGTTTATCGCGTGGGCGCGATCGTCGCGACGTACATGCACATGTACTGGCCGTCGAATCCGGATCTGGTCGTGGCTTTGTTCGGTGGGGAAGTGTTCGAGACATGAGCGGCCAGCTTGCCGAGCGGCCGACCTTCGACGGTACGACGCCAACGATCTTCAGGATTCGGGGCAGGAATCGCGTGACCAGACGTGACCGGCCTTAGCCGCAACGCGTTGCGCCCGCATGCGGGCCAGGAAGGTTTCTCCGTCGAACGTATTGGGATGACCTGAGGCCTCCCCGGCGTCCAGCGCGTCCTGCAACGCGCGCACCTGCGCGTTGCGTGATTCGAGCAGCCGCAATCTCGCTCGCATGGTGTCGCTGCCGGAGCATCGCTCCGACAGCCCGTCGGCGTCGACGTACTCGGCAACGTGATCGTCTTGGGAAACAGGCGCCTTTCTCGACATGGTTCACTTCGTTTGGTTTGAACACGATGGGCATATACCAAATACCAAGGCAAGGTACATGCCGTCTGTCATGGTTGGGAGCGGATTGTGAATTCCCGGCTCCAACCTCACGCCGCATCCTCCGTCACACCAGAAACGCCTCAGTTAACTTCACCCAATACGACGCGCCGGTCGGCAGCGCCGCGTCGTTGAAGTCGTAGCCGGGGTTGTGCACCATGCAGCCGCCCTCCCCGTCGCCGTTGCCGATGATCAGGTAGCAGCCCGGCCGTTTCTCGAGCAGGAACGCGAAATCCTCGCTGCCGGTGAGCGGCACCATGCCGTCGATCAGATTGGCTTCGCCGACCCATTCACGGGCCACGCCGCGCGCGAACGCCGTCATCTCCGCATCGTTCACGAGCACTGGGTAGCGGCGCTGGTAGTCGATCGTCGCGGTCGCGCCGAACACGGCCGCCTGCGTATGGACGACCTCCTTGATGCGCGTTTCGAGCAAGTCGCGCACGTCGGGCTTCAGCGCGCGCACCGACAGGCGCATCTGCGCGCGATCGGGAATCACGTTCGGCGCTTCGCCCGCATGGATCGCACCGACCGTGATGATCGCCATGTCGAGCGGCGACACGTTGCGCGACACGATGGTCTGCAGCGCCAGCACGATCTGCGCGCATACGACGACCGGATCGATCGCCCGGTGCGGCACCGCGCCGTGGCCGCCGCGACCCTGCACGTCGATGACGACGGTATCCGACGACGCCATGAACGAGCCCGGCAGGAAACCGAATTTGCCGGTCGGGAAGCCCGGCATGTTGTGCATCGCGAAGATCGCGTCACACGGAAATTGCTCGAACAGCCCTTCGTCGAGCATCTTCTTGGCGCCGCCGAGCCCTTCCTCGGCCGGCTGGAAGATCAGGTTCAGCGTGCCCGAGAAGCGGCGTTCGCGCGCGAGGTGCTTCGCGGCTGCGAGCAGCATCGCCGTGTGGCCGTCGTGGCCGCACGCGTGCATCTTGCCCGCGATCGTGCTCTGGTACGGCAGGCCCGTCGTTTCGTGGATCGGCAGCGCGTCCATGTCGGCGCGCAGACCGAGGCGCCGCTTGCCGTCGCCCACTTTCAACTGGGCGACGACGCCGGTGCCGCCGAGCCCGCGATGCACGGTGTAGCCCCACGACTGCAACTGCTCGGCGACGAGGTCGCTCGTCGCGAATTCCTCGAAACCCAGCTCGGGGTGGGCATGGATGCGGTGCCGGATCTCGATCATTTCGTCGGCGAGGCCGGCGGGAATCACGCTGTACGTCACGGTGTCGCCTCCTGTGTGCTGTGAGTATGCGGGCAAGGATAGTCCGACGAACGGCAACCGGATAGACAGAAAGTCGTCACGATGGCAACTGGCGATTGCCAGTCGATCGCACGGGCGGAGGCGAAGCGCGGCTGCCGGGATGGCTATCCCGTCCGGACGACTGCCGCGAGCGAGAGGCACGCCCGACACTGTGTGTTAAGGCTCGATTTTCACGTGGAGGTTATCGTTGGCGTCAGCTCAACGTTCCAAAATAATTCCTTTTCATCAAAGGGTTGAGAGCATTTGTTCATTTTTTGACGGTTGTACATTTTTTGTGTACGCTGACAAAACAGTGAACAAGCGATCCTCCGTGATGCCGGCGAACGTCCCCCTCCCCCTATCGGAACAGCATGTGCTCGACGAGGCCTGTGCCGCGTTCGGACGCTCGACCCGGCGCTTCGCTGCGCGGCCCGTGCGTGTGCCGGCGGCGTACCAGGCGCGCGCCGACGCAATGATCCGCTTCGACATCGCCGGGCAGAGCTTCGAGATGCCGGCGGCCGTGAGCGTCGGCGTCGAATCGCTGCAGGCTGCGCTGGCGGCGCTGCGTCGCCGCGGCGGCACGTCGGCGCCGGGCGAGCGGCCACTTATGCTGGTCGCGCCTTATTTTTCTGCCGAACTGGCCGCCCGCCTGATCGAGCACGACATCCCGTTTCTCGATACCGCCGGCAATGCGAGCCTGATCCAGCCGGAGGCCACCCTGATGATCGCCGGCCGGCCGAAACCTGCGCGCACCCCGCGCCGTCAGGCGTCACGCGCGACCACGCCGAAGGGGCTCGCCGTGATGTTCGCGCTCGCGACGCAGCCGGGCCTCGTCGCGCAGCCGTACCGGGCGATCGCCGCCGCGTCGGGCGTCGCGCTCGGCACGGTCAACCTCGCGATGGACGACCTGATCGCGCGCGGCCTCGTCGCGCAGCGGCGCAACGGCGAACGGCTGATGCCCGACTGGCCGCGCTTCCTGCAGGAATGGGTCGCGCTGTACCCGAGCCGCCTGCGCGCGAAACTGCCGGCCCGGCGGTTTGCCGCGATCGCACCCGACTGGTGGCGCGGCTTCGATTTCGCCGCGTTCGATGCGCGGCTCGGCGGCGAAGCGGCGGCCGATCTGCTCACGCACGACCTGAAGCCGGCAGCGATCACCGTCTATACGCACGGCGCCATGTCGAATCGCCTGCTGCTGCAAGCCCGCCTGCGCCCGGACGAGCATGGCGACGTCGAGCTGCTCGAAGCGTTCTGGCCGCCGTCGCCGGCGCTCGACTGGCGCGAGCAGGATGTTCCGCTCGTGCCGCCGCTGTTGGTCTACGCGGATCTCGTCTCGTCCGGAGACAGCCGCAATCTTGCCGCCGCCGAACACATCCATGACCGATACCTCGCCCACCCGCCCGCTTGAAATCGACGCGCGCCGGCCGCTCGAGCCGGCGGCAGTCGCGCTGCTGCGGGCGGTCGGCTCGGCCTGCGCCCGGCTCGACGCGGCATTCGTCGTGGCCGGCGCGACCGCGCGCGACATCCTGATGTGGCATGTCCACGGCATCCGTCCGGTGCGTGCGACGCGGGACGTCGACGTCGCTGTGTGCGCGGTCAACTGGCCGTTTCACGAGCGGCTCGTCGATGCGCTCGTCGCGACCGGGCAATTCGCCCGCGCGCCGAAGCATCGGCAGAAACTGCTGTTCGACAGCGGCTCGCCGGGGTTTCGCACCGAACTCGATCTGGTGCCGTTCGGGCCGCTCGAAACACCGCCCGGCGAAATCGCATGGCCGCCGGGCGGCGACTTCGTGCTGAACGTGCTGGGGTTTCAGGAGGCGGTCGATACGGCGCTCGCCGTGTCGATCGGCGCCGGCATCACGGTGCCGGTGGCGAGCCTGCCGGCGCTCGCGCTGCTGAAGCTGCTCGCGTGGAAGGACCGGCGCGCGCGCCAGAACAGCGACGCATACGACCTGCTGTTCCTGCTCACGCATTTTCACGATGCGGGCAATCGCGAGCGCATCTGGGACGTTGCGCCCGACCTGATCGAACAACATGGCTTCCAGCCGGAGCTGGCGGCAGCGGCGCTGCTCGCACGCGACGCGAAGCAGATTGCGTCACCGCACACGCACGATGCGATCCGCGCACTGCTATCCGACGACGCGACTTACGCGATGCTCGGGCAGGATCTGCAGGCCCGCGCGTTCGCGCTGTTGCCCGGGGAATTCAACGACGACGCGGAACGGTATCTCGATGCGTTCCGCGGCGGCTTCCTCGCGGGTCCGCTCGTCCATCGGGCGTGACATCAGCCAGTCACGCCGTTTTCACCGTCCTGCCCGGGTCGGCTCGACGAGGAAGCTGGAATCGGCGAGCGGCTCGTTTGCAAAGGACAACCACGTCGGACGCACCGACGCCGCGCACCCCCACCCCCGTCACGGCAACCGGAAAGTGTCAAAGAACGTATCGCGCTCGATCACCGTGAGCGCCGCGCGCTTGTGCGGGAAATCGAATTCCTTCAGCGTGTAGAACCCGAGCCGGTGCATGTACGCGATGTGCCGCACGTGATCGACGCGCGGCTCGCCGACGAGCCGCTGCGTGCGCGGTTCGTCGACGAACATGTAGTGCAGCACCCCGCTCCACCACGCATGCAGCTTGCCGGCGCTCTGGAACCGCGAGTCGCCGATCAGCAGGTGCAGCCCGCGATCGTAGTCGTGCGCGTCGTAGAACGGCGCGAGGCGATCCTCCTTCGCCCAGTAGAACTCGAAATAGCCGAACGGCGTGTCGTCGAAATAGCCGATCATCGGGTGCATGTGCGGATCGGCCAGCCGTTCGGCCAGATACGCCGCGTGCTCGTCGCGCGTGCCGCGCTGATCCCAGAAATGCGCGACGCGGTCGAGGTTCATCCAGCCGCTGAAGAGGTCCGCGTGCGCATCGATGTCGACGGTGCGCAGGCTGAACGTCATCCCGACCTGCGGCATAGGGCGCGCATAGATCTCGCCGGCCGGCGACGGCGGCCGTACCGGATGCCGATGGCCGTTCGTGATCGCGTAGCGCAGCGGCATCCCGCCCGATGCGCTCGCCTTCAGCCACGGCCGCGGGTTCTGCCAGAACGTCGTGCGCGACACCGTGAGCCGCAGCGTGTCGTCCGCGACCTGCGCGCCGTCGATCACGCCTTCACGCACCGCACGCGCGACGTACGAGGCCACGGCCGCCGCATCGGCGCCGCCGCGCGGCACCGAGATCGTCGCCGCGTCATGCCGCGTGTCGGTGTTGAACAGCGCGACGAACGTCGCGAGCAGCGCGTCCGGTGCGTCGTCGGGCCGCCATGCATCGAGCGCATGCTCGACGACGGCCGCCGCCTGCCCCTGCGCGGCGCCATCGAGCGCCGCGGCCACTTCACCTTCGACAGCGTCGGCGGCGCCGGCCGGTTTCGTCAGCGTGTCTTGCATCACAATGCTCCCGCGTCGTGGCGGTCGGCGAGGACGTGCAGCCCACGCTCGAGTGCCGGAAACAGGCTGCGCTGGAAATTGTTCCAGCGCAGTTCGAGAATCGTGTCGTCCGGCGCGATCGGCGTGTCGAGCACGTCGCAGATCACCTCGCCGGAATCGATACCGTTGTCGACGTAGTGGAACGACGCGCCCGTCATCGTCACGGGTTCGATCGACGACGTCGCGCCGGTGGCCCAGTCGACCCGCTCGCCGCGCGCGCCGTGCAGCGCGTCGAGGGTCGCCCACGCGCCGCGCCGCTGATACGGCGAATCGTCGGCCGTGATGCCCGGATGGATGTTCGCGATGCGCCGATGAAAGCGCGCGCCCGGCCGGACGAGTTCGTCGAGAATCACGAGCAGGCCGTCGAGCACGACGACGTCGGCGTCGAGTTCGAGCAGGCGCTCGAGCAGGCGCCGCTCGAATGCCTGTTTGCCGGCCACGCGCTCACGCGCGTCGCGCGGCAGCCGCCGGTACGTCGACGGAATCGAACAGAACAGCGCGTCGACCGGCCGGCCCTGCACCGTCAGGCCTTCCGGCAGAATCCACGGGCGGCCCGGCGTGCGCGCGAACCCGTAATCGGCGACTTTCGCGCGGTCGGCGGGCGAGCCTTCGTCGTCGTCGACGATCACGCCCTGGAGCGTATAGCGTTCGCCGAGCGGCGAATCGTTCAGGCGCTCGACGAGGAATTCGAGCGGCGCCTTCATGTAGCGCGTGCCGCCACGATAAGCGACCGGCTGGCCGGCACGATCAGCGGCGCCGTTGCGCAGCGACTGGATGTAGACGAGATTTTTCTTCGGCATGGAGGCGTCGTGGAAAAAGCGGACGAAGGCGCCGCGGCCGGCCCGCGCCGGCCATGAAGGCCGGCCGGCGAGCCGCGGCGCGCGACGTCACCAGTTGTATTTCGCGGTCGCGATCACGGTGCGGTCGGTCCCGAAAATGCACACGTTGTTCGACTGGCAACCGCTGATGTAATGGCGGTTGAACAGGTTCGTCCCGTTCACGGCGAAGCGCCAGTTACGCACGTCGTAATGCAGGCCCGCGTCGAACAGCGTGACGCTCGATACCGTCAGCGAGTTGTCGGCCGCACCGGCCGACGCGCTCTGGTAGCGAATGCCGCCGCCGAGGCCGAAGCCGGCGAGCGGCCCCGTGTACCAGGTCCAGTCGGTCCACAGCGACGCCATCTGGCGCGGACGCGGAATGTCGACCGGCCAGTTGTTCAGCGAGACGTCGTTGGCCTGCACGTTCTTCACGTCCTGATAGACGTACGACGCGATCACCGACAGGTTTCGCGTGACCTTGCCGGTCGCGCTCAGCTCGATCCCGCGCGAGCGCACTTCGCCCGTCTGCACCGACTTCGTGCCGGTCGGGTCCTGGCTCGGCAGCGCCGACGTGAGCACGTTGGTCTGGTTGATCTGGTAGATCGCCGCGTTCAGCATCAGGTTCTTGCCGGGCGGCTGCCAGCGCAGGCCGGCTTCGATCTGCTTGCCGCGCGTCGGCTGCGGCAGCCCGCCGCCGACCAGGTTCACGCCGATCAGCGGATTGAACGACGTCGCGTAGCTGACGTACGGCGACAGCCCGTAGTCGCCCTGGTACGTGAGGCCGACGCGGCCGGTGAACGCCGTGACGTCCGCCTTCGTCGACGTGCCGGCCGCGCGGTCGTCCATCCGCATGTTGACCCAGTCCTCGCGGCCGCCGAGCGTCAGCGTCCAGCGGTTCCACTTGATCTGGTCCTGCGCGTACAGGCCGAACGTGTTCATCGTCGTGTACGTGTTGGTGCGGATCGTCGCGTCGGGCGTGAACACCGCCGTCGTGACGGGCTGGTACACCGGGTTGTAGATGTTCAGCGGCGGCGCGGCGGCGAGCCATTCGCTGTCGGTCGCGGTCTGGCGGTTGTACTGGAAGCCGAGCAGCAGCGTGTGCTGCAACGGGCCCGTCGCGAAGCGGCCCTCCAGGTTGTTGTCGATGTCGAAGCGGCTGTAGTTCATCTGGAACACGCCGGCCCAGCGCGACACGTCGGTCGTGCTGCCTTCGACGAAGCCGTTGCCGAACACCGAGCCGTTGTCGAGCGACAGGTGCATCAGCCGCGTGTTCTGGCGGAACGTCCAGGCCGGCGTCAGGTTGCGCTCGAACTGGTAACCGACCGACCACTGCTTCTTGCGGTAGTAGTTGAAGTTGCCGTCGCCTTCGTAGATGTCCTTGTTGATCTGGCCGTTCGGGTTCGGCAGCACCGTGCCTTGCGCGGGCAGGAAGTTCGACGAGATGTCGCCCCAGTCCTGCAGGTAGGTCGCGGACAGCGTCAGCGACGTATCCGCGTCCGGGCGCCAGCGGAACGACGGCGCGAGCGCGACGCGCTGGTCGTTGTTCGGGCCCGTCAGCGCGTTGCCGTCGCGCGCGACGCCGACGAACCGGTACGCATACTTGCCGTCCGGGTCGAGCTTGTCGCCGACGTCGATCATGAACTGCTTGCGCGCGTAGTTGCCGATCTGCACGCCTGCTTCGCGCACGCGCTCGCCGTCGGCGAGCTTGGTGTGCACGTCGATGATCGCGCCCGGATCGCCCGCGCCGTACAGCACCGAGGTCGGCCCGCGCAGCACGCTGATGCTGTCGATCATGTACGGATCGACGCGCCAGCTCGCGAGGTTGATCGTGTTCGGCACCTGCAGCCCGTTCACGTAGGCGGTCGGCGTGAAGCCGCGCAGCGCCGCGTACCAGTCGGAGCGGTTGTCCGACCCGTACGACGAGAAGCCCGGCACGTAGCGCAGCGCCGCGTTCACGTCGGTGGCGCCGGTCATCTCGATCTGCTGCGCGGTGACGACGTTGATCGTCTGCGGGATCTCGTTGAGCGGCGTGTCGGTCTTGGTGCCGGTCGTGCTGCGCTTCGCGACGAGCCCGACCGTGCCGTCACCTGCCGAGGCCGCGTTGACGGTGATCGCCGGCAGCGTGCCGTTTTGCGCGCTGGTCGACGTCGTCGCCGTCGCGCCGGTTTGCGCACTGCTGGCCGACGCCGTGGCGCCCGCGTTCACGGCCGGCGCCGTCTGGGCGTATGCGTGCCCTGCCGCCGCCGTACCGAACGCCACGCTTGCCGCGGCTGCGATCGCACGCAAACGCGTGCCTGTTGCCCACTCCATCTTCTTCTGCTCCACTTTTTTCATGCGGTCTCCGACCGCGCCTTTGTCAAAGAGCGAAAGCCATGCGGCTCGCGCTCACCCCGTTGTCCGGTCGTTTTTCATGCGTGGTCCGGGCCGCGCCTTCGTCATGCGCGGGCGCGATCCCGTCTTCGAGCGACGCGCAGATTTCGTCCGCGCGGCGCGCCAGTACCGACAGCAGCGTGTCGGACAGGCCATGGCTGTCTTCGCAACAGCCTTGCAGGTAGATGCGCGGCGCGAAGTGCTCGGGCGTCGCGAGCAGGTAGTCGCGTGTGACGTCGCCGCGCGTGAGCGCATCGCCCAGATGCGGCGCAAGCCCTTCGAGCAGCGCCGAATGCGTGTCGCGGCGGTAGCCGGTCGAGAGCACGAGTGCATCGAAACGCTCGACGCGCGTCGCGCCGCTCATCCGGTCGCGCAGCGTCAGTTCGATACGGCCGTCGGCGGTGCGCACCGCCGCCTCGATCGCGCTGTTCGCGAGCAGCGCATGACGCGGCGTGCCGTCGATGCGCTGCAAGTACAGCATTTCGTAGATCTGCTCGATCAGCGGCCGGTCGACCACCGCGTAGTTCGTGTCGCGATAGCGTTCGAGCAGCGCGCGGCGCGCGTCGTGCGGCTGTGCGTAGACGACGTCGGTGAATTCGGGGCTGAAGATTTCGTTGACGAACGGGCTGTCGTCGGCCGGCTTCAATGCGCCGGCACGCATCACGAGGTTCGCGTCGACGTGCGGGAAACGGCGTGCGAGGTCGATGAACACTTCAGCCGCGCTCTGCCCCGCGCCGATCACCGCGACGCGGCGGCGCTCGCCGTCGGGCGCCGCGACGAGCCGGTCGATGTCGGTCAGGTACGACGACGAATGGATCACGCGGTCGCGGCCGAGCGCGGCGAACGCCTCCGGAATCGCCGGCGTGCCGCCGACGCCGACCGACAGCGCGCGCGTGACGCGCTGGCGCTCGTGGCCGGCCGCGTCGCGCGACAGCACGCGCAGCGCGTCGATCCTCGCGCCGTCGCCGCGCACCGGTTCGATCCCCAGCACGGTTTCGCTGTAATGGACGCGATCGTCGAATGCGTCGGCCACCCAGCTCAGGTAGTCGTGGAATTCGACGCGGGTCGGATAGAAGTTCTTCAGGTTGACGAATTCGTTCAGCCGGCCGCGTTCGAACAGATAGTTGATGAACGTGTAGCGGCTTTTCGGATCGCGCATCGTGACGAGATCCTTCAGAAACGAAATCTGCATCCGGCAGTCGTCGAGCAGCATCCCGCGATGCCAGCCGAATTCCGGCTGACGCTCGATGAAGCAATGGGCGAGCGTGTGCGCGCCGCTGCGCTCCGCGAGGCGCACGGCCAGCGCCAGATTCGACGGCCCGAAGCCGACGCCGATCAGGTCGAATACGGTTTCTCTCTGCATGTCTCAGCTTCCTTGTCGGTGAATCCGGCCCGTCAGACGTGACGGCCGGAGAAGAACGTCTCGCGCAGCGTGCGCATCCACAACGGCTGCGCGTCGGCCAGCGCGAGACGGCGCTGCCGCGCGAAGCCATGCCGCGCGAGATGGTCGGCAACCCGCGTGTGGCCGGCCGGAACGGCACAGCCGACCGCTTCGGTACGCAGGTCGTCGAGAAACAGGTAATGCACGACGGACGGCAGCCAGCCGGCCACGCGATGCGCGCCGCGCCAGCGCGGCTCGCCAACCAGCATCCGCAGCCCGCGGTCGTAGTCGCGCGCCGCGACGTGCGGCCCGAGCGCGTCCTCCTTCAGCCAGAACGCCTCGAAATACGCGAACGGCTCGCCGTCGAAACAGCCGACCAGCGGCGTCACGTGCGGATCGGCTTCCTGCGGGCCTTCCGTGCCGCGTTGGGCGGGCTGCGCGCCCGGCCAGCCGTCGCGCACGCGCGGCTCGTCGAACCAGCGCGCGAGCCGCTCGGTGTCCTCCGCCGGCTGCCAGCCGCGCAACGTGAAGCGCACGCCGAGCGCCGGCAGATCGCGCGCATAGACGTCGCCGCGCGGTGCGGGCGGCCGGCGCGGATGACGCCGGCCGTCGGTGATCGTCGGCAGCGTCGCGCACGGCAGAGACGGGCCGACGCGCCACAGGTCGGCCTGTTGCGCCCAGCCGTCGCGCAGGCAGCGGCCGCCGTCGGCCAGCACGCCGCTCGCGCGCAGCGCGTCGAGCGCGACGGCCGGCCATGCGGCCGGGTCGAGCCGAATCGCCGCGTGGCGCGCGCTGTCCGAAAACGCCGCGGCGAGTGCGGCCAGCAGCGCCCGCCGCTGATCGGCTGGCGCCACGCGATGGTTGTAGGCGACCAGGCGCAGCGCGCCGTCGTCGCCGAGCTGCGCGCGCAGCAACTGCGCGCCGATCCCGTCGCCCTGCGCGACGCGGATCTCCGCGCCATCGCGCGCGGCGAACAGGCCGTCCGCGAACGCGAGCCGGTAGGTATCGAGCATCGTGAATCCGTCCGGGCGCACTTCAGCCAGCATGGCGCGCCTCCTGTCCCGTTTCCGCGTGCGCATCGAGCCGCGCGCCGAGCGCCGCGAGCGTCGGTGCCGCGAACACGTCGGCCACCGTCAGCGCATGGCCGGCACGGCCGGCCGCGTCGACGAAGCGCACGACGTCGAACGACGTCGCGCCGGCTTCGAACAGGTCCGCATCGGGCTCGGGGGCGGCCGTCGCGAACGTGTCCGACCACAGCGCGGCGAGCGCGGCGGCGGCATGCGACGGCGTTGCGTTCGGCCGGGTTGCGCCATTGGTGCGCGCGTCGAACGCAGTGTGCTTGGCTGCTTGCGCATCCGGTGCACCGAGCGCCGCTTCCGACGCGCCGGCGAAACGCGCGACTTCGTCGTGATACAGATCGACGAGCGCGTCGACGAAATCGCGCGCGAGCAGTTCATCTGCATACGAAAACGCGGCGCTCACGCGGCCGTCCGGATGCTCGACGACGTCCAGCTCCAGCGTGAACACGACGCGATGGCGCACGTCGTCGAATTCGGCCAGCGACAGGCCGGCCCAGTCGCGTGCGGTCGCGCCGGTCGGGCGCAGGTAGTTGAACATCACCTGGAACAGCGGATTGGCCTGCGCGGCGCGCGGCGCGCGCAGCGCGGCGACGACGTCGGCGAACGGCACGTCGGCATGCGCATACGCGGCGAGCGCCGTGTCGCGCACTTGCGCCAGCACGTCGGCGCGGCGCGCGGCCGGGTCGATCCGCGTGCGCACGACGACCGAGTTGATGAAGAGGCCCAGCGCGGTACGCGCCGCGTCGCCCGTGAGTTCGCGCGTCGACGCGAGCACGCCGACCGGCTGGTCGGCCGCGCCCGTCGCGCGGAACAGCGCGGTGTTGAGCGCCGCGTGCAGCAGCATCGGCAGCGTCGCGTGCGAGGCCGACGCGGCGTCGCGCGCGGCGCGAATCAGCTGCGTATCGAATTCGAACGCGATGCGGGCCGCACGCCATTGCGGCACGGCCGGCGCATCGGTGCGCTGCGGCAACACGCGCGACGGCAGATCGGCGAGTGCATCGCGCCAGTACGCGACGCGCGCCGGATGGCATGGCGCGGGCAGCACGAGCGGTTGGGCGGCCGGTTCGACGGCTTCGTCGACCAGAGCGGCGCCGCGCTGCATGC
>NZ_BCPO01000046.1:0-9879 GCF_016586105.1 Burkholderia sp. E168m15 | reverse complement strand
TTCGCCATCCGATACGATGTGATGGATCGTCACCGACAGCACGTGATCGTCCGCCCCGAGTCGCAACACGCGGGCGCGCCACAGCGGCGCGTCGGCCGTGAGGTCGAACGGCGCGAGCGCATCCTCGTCGGTCAGCGCGGCCGCGCGGGCCAGCGCATCGGTTTGGGCCGACAGGTCGATCACCGGCAGGTCGACGGCAACGTCTGCGTCGATCCGTTGGCCCGGCAGCGCGCCGTCGCGGGCGACGAGCCGTGCACGCAGCGCCGGATGCTCGGCTGCCGCATCCGCGAACGCGGCGCGCAGCGCATCGACATCGAGCGGGCCGCGCACACGCAGCGCGACCGGAATGTTGTACGCAGCGCTGTCCGGCTGCGCGCGCCACAGGAACCACAGGCCGAGCTGCGCGGGTGACAGCGGCCACACGCCGTGAGCGTCCGGTTTGGCCACCGCGACGCCCGGCGCCGTGGCGCCGGTATGCGCGGCGCGCGGCGCATCGGCCACCTGCCGCGCGTATTGCGCGAGCACGGGCGCCTCGAACAGCGCGCGCACCGGCACGTCGCGGCCGAGCCGTTCGGCCACGCGCGTCGCGACACGCACGGCGGCGAGCGAATGACCGCCGAGATCGAAGAAGTGATCGCCGCGGCCGACGCGCTCCAGGTTCAACACGTCGCACCAGATCGCCGCGAGCGCGGCTTCGTCGCCGTCGTGCGGCGCCTCGTACGCACGTTCGACGCGCACCGGCGCCGGCAGCCGCGCACGGTCGACCTTGCTGTTCGCGTTGCGCGGCAGCGCGTCGAGCACGATCAGTTGCGCGGGCACCATGTAATCGGGCAGCGTGCGACGCAGATGCGCGTCGAGCGTCGCGGCTTCGACCGGCTGCGCGGCCGCCTGCGCTTCGGCGGTCAGCTCGACGTACGCGACGAGCTGCGCGAGCGCGCCCTGCCCGTGCACGACCGCGCAGGCTTCGCGCACCGCATCGTGTGCGGCGAGCTGCGCTTCGATTTCGCCGAGTTCGATGCGCAGGCCGCGCAGCTTCACCTGGTGATCGACGCGGCCGATGAAATCGAACACGCCGTCCGCGCGGCGCCGCACGAGGTCGCCGGTACGGTACAGTCGCGCGCCCGGCGCGCCGTACGGATCGGGCACGAAACGCTCGGCGGTCAGCGCCGGACGGTCGAGGTAGCCGCGCGCGACGCCGATCCCCTCGCCGCCCAGGTACAGTTCGCCGATCACGCCGACCGGCAGCGGATGCAGCCGCGCGTCGAGCACGTGCGCGGTGCGCGCGCCGACCAGCGTGCCGATCGGCAGATACGCGGCGTCGCCGAGCTTCGCGAGCTCGTCGCCGGGCCGGAACATCCACAGCGTCGGCGTGATGACGGTTTCGGTCGGGCCGTAGCCGTTGACCACGCGCACGTTCGGCAGCGCGCGGCGCAGCATCGCGAACGCCTCGCGCGACGTCGCCTCGCCGCCGACGGTCAGCGAACGCAGCGTCGGCGGTGCGCCGTGCGCGAGCGCCCATTCGGCGAGCTGGGCGGCGCAGCCGGGCGGCACGTAGGTCATCGTCACGCCGTCGCGGATCATCATCGCGCAGGTCTGCGCGGGCGGCCACAGCACGTCGGCCGTCACCGACACGGCGGCGCCCGACATGTATTGCGAAAACCAGCCTTCGTGCGCGCCGTCGAAATTCACCGACTGGAACAACAGGAACACGTCGTTTTCACCCGCGCCGTAGCGCTCGGCGATCGCCGCGCAATGCAGCGCGAACGACGCGTGGTCGACGATCACGCCCTTCGGCTTGCCGGTCGAACCCGACGTGTAGATCGCATACGCCGCGTGGCCGGGCAGCACGTCCGGCAGCGCGACGTGCGCGGCTTCGTCGAGCGCATCGATTGCGTCCGCGCGCCAGATGCGCAGTTCAGGCAAGTCGGGCAGCGACGCGGCGCTCGCGGCGTCGGTCAGCACGTGCGCAATGTTCGCATCGCCGACGATCTGCGCGAGCCGTTCGCGCGGATGCGCCGGATCGAGCGGCACGAACGCGGCGCCCGACTTCAGTACCGCGATCAGCGCGACGAGCAGGTCGACCGAGCGCTGCAGCGCGACGCCGACGCGCATCTCGGGGCGCACGCCGGCCGCCACCAGGTGGCGCGCGAGGCGCGCCGCACGGGCATCGACTTCGCCGCGCGTCAATGCGCGATCGATATCGGCGACGCCGCGTGCGTCGGGCCGCGCGTGCGCATGGGTGGCGATGCGTGCATGCACCGGTACGAACGGCTCGGCCTCGGTCGCGCCGGCCGGCGCATTCCATGCGAAAAGCTGCGCGCGTTCGTCGGCAGGCAGCCAGTCGAGATCGCCAATCGGCAGATCCGGGCGCGCGAGCGCGTCGGTCAGCAGCGTGACGAAGCGCGCGACCAGCCGCGCGATCGCATCCGCGTCGAACAGGTCGAGCGCGTAGATGAAGGCGGCGTCAAACGTGCCGTCCGGCGTCGCTTCGACGGACAGCGTCAGGTCGAATTTCGCGGACGGCGTGCCGGACGGCAGCAACGCGGCCGACGCCGCGCCGAGGGGCGGCAGCGCGCGGCGTTCGCCGTACGCGGCCATCACCTGGAACAGCGGATGGTGGCTGGCGCTGCGCGGCACGCCGAGCGCGTCGACCACCTGCTCGAACGGCACGTCCTGGTGCATCTGCGCGTCGACGAGTGCGCGCTGCGTACGCGCGACCAGCGATGAAAAGTCGCCGTGCGCGGGCACGTCGACGTCGATCGCGAGCGTGTTGACGAAGAAGCCGATCAGGCCGGCGACCTCCGCGCGCTCGCGGTTCGCGGCCGGCACGCCGACGCAGATCCGTGCGTCGCCGGTCGCGCGCGCCAGCAGCGCATCGAGCGCGGCGAGCAGCACCGCGAACGGCGTCGCGCCGGATGCGGCCGCGAATGCGCGCAACTGCGCACCGATGCGCGCGTCGAGCGAAAACACATGACGCGCGCCGCGCGCACTGCGACGGGCCGGCCGCGCGGTTGCGCCCGGCAGCGTCAGCACGCCGCGCTGCGGATCGAGCCGTTCGCGCCAGAACGCGAGCTGACGGTCGCGCTCGCCGGCATCGAGCCAGCGGCGCTGCCACAGCGCGTAGTCGGCGTACTGGATCGGCAGCGGCGCGAGCGGCACCGGCCGGTCGGACGCATACGCGCGATAGAACGCCGCGAGTTCTTCCAGCATCACGCCCGACGACCAGCCGTCCGACACGATGTGATGGACGGTCAGTGCGAGCCAGTGATGCGTCGCGTCGAAGCGGACCAGATGCGCGCGCACCAGCGGCGCCGTGCCGAGATCGAACGGTTCGGCCTCGTCGGCCGTCGCGACGGCTTCCGCACGCGCTGCGCGCTGCGCGTCCGGCAACGCTTCGAGATCGGTTTCGCGCCACGGGCAGCGCAACGGCGCATGGATCGTCTGCGCGACGCCGTCCTGCGCTTCGTCGAAGGTCGTGCGCAGCGCCTCATGGCGCGCGATCAGCGCATCGCACGCGAGACGCAGCGCATGCCCGTCGAGCGGGCCCGTCAGCGCGAGGCGCTCGGTGATGTGATACGCGTCCGGCGCATCGATCAGCCGCGCGTGCAGCCACAGCCGCGTCTGCGCGAACGATGCCGGCACGCGGTCGCTGCGCGGCGTGCGCGGCGGGATCGGCAGCACGCGGAAGTCGATGCCGGCCGCGCCGAGCTTGTCGATGAAGACCGCGCGCTGCGCGTCGGGCAGTTGCGCGAAACGCGTCGCGAGCGCCAGCCAGTCGGGTTGAACCTTCGTCATCCGTCGTCCTTATTGGGTTTCCAGTTCGCCGAGCAGCGCGTCGATCGCGCTCGCCGCATCGGTCGCGCCGCGTGCCGCGCAGGCCGCGTCGATCGCTTCCGCGCAGCGCGCCAGCGTGCGCGTGTCGAACAGCGTGCGCAGCGGCAGCGCGAGCCCCCAGTGCAGGTTGGCCTGCGCGTGGGCCTGCGTCGCGAGCAGCGAGTGGCCGCCGAGCAGGAAGAAATCGCCGTCGCGGCCGATCGCGTCCACGTGCAGCACGCGTTGCCAGATGTCGGCGAGCGCGCGTTCGGTGTCCGTCGCGAGTTCGACGGCTGCGGTTGCTTCACGCACCGGCGCGGGCAGCGCATGGCGGTCGCACTTGCCGTTCGGCGTGACGGGCAACGCGTCGAGCTCGATCAGCTGCGACGGCACCATGTACGCCGGCAGTTGCGCGCGCAGTGCGTCGAGCAGCGCCGCACGGTCGAGCGGGCCGGCGTCGCCACGGGCGACATAGCCGATCAGTTGCTCGTCGCGCACGATCACGACCGCATCGTTGACACCCGGCGCCGCGCGCAGCAGCGCCTCGATCTCGCCCGGCTCGATCCGCTGGCCGCGCAGCTTCACCTGCGTGTCGACGCGGCCGAGGTAGTCGAGCGCGCCGTCCGCGCGCCGTCGTGCGAGGTCGCCGGTGCGGTACATGCGGGCGCCCGGCACGAACGGATCGGGCACGAAGCGCTCGGCGGTCAGCGCAGGACGGCCGAGATAGCCGCGCGCGAGGCCTGCGCCCGCGAGATACAGTTCGCCGGTCGCGCCGGCCGGCACCGGCTGCCATGCGGCATCGAGCACGTGCAGTTGCAGGTTCGCGATCGGATGACCGATCGGCACCGCGACCGCATGCGCGTCATCGGGGCCGCAGGTCCAGTGCGACACGTCGATCGCGGCTTCGGTCGGCCCGTACAGGTTCACGAGCGTCGCGTTCGGCAGCAACCGCGCCATCTTCGCGACGAGTTCGGGCGCCAGCGCCTCCCCGCTCGCGACGATCAGGCGCACGCTGTCGCATTGCGCGGCGGCCGAGAAATCGTCGAGATGCGCGGCGAACGCGGCAAGCATCGACGGCACGAAATGCAGCACCGTCACGCCGTGCGCGTGGATCGCGGCGGCCAGGCGGGCTGGGTCGCGGTGGTCGCCGGGTGCTGCGATCGCGAGCTTCGCGCCGATCGCCAGCGGCCACACGAATTCCCACACCGACACGTCGAAGCCGAACGGCGTCTTGTGCAGCACGACGTCGTCGCGCGTCAGCCGGTACGCATGCTGCATCCACGCGATCCGGTTCGCGAGCGCGCCGTGCGTGTTGCCGGCACCCTTCGGCTTGCCGGTCGAGCCGGACGTGTAGATCAGGTACGCGAGCTGCGCGTCGTCGGTCGCCGCGGTTTCATCGTCGATATCGCCCGCTTCGTCGGCCAGCAGATCCGCGACCGTCAGCAGTTGCGTATCGGCGCCCTCGCCCAGCGCGGCCTCGACCTGCTCGCGCAGATGTGCCTGCGTGATCGCGACGGCCGGCCGCGCGTCGCGCAGCAGGTATGCAATGCGCTCGGCCGGATAGTCGGGATCGACCGGCAGATACGCGGCGCCGGCCTTCAGCACGCCGACGAGCGCCATCACCATGTCGAACGAGCGCTCGACGCACAGCGCGACCGGCGTGTCGGGCTGCACGCCGCGCCGGCGCAGCACGGCCGCGATGCGCGACGTAGCGGCGTCGAGTTCGCGGTAGGTTGCACGCTGCACGCGGCCGTGCGCGTCCGCGTATTCGAGTGCGATCGCGTCGGGCGTCGCCCGTGCCGCGTCGGCGAATTGCAGATGCAGCGGCTGCCGTTGTTCCATCGGCCAGGTCCGTGCGGTGTCCTGAGCGCGCACCAGCGCGTCGCGGGTCGCGTCGTCGGCGATCGACAGCGTGCCGAGCAGCGCGTCCGGCGTGCGGGCCAGCGCATCGAGCGCGCAAGCGAACGCGCGGTGCCAGGTTTCGACCTGACGCGCGTCGACGCGTGCGGTGTCGTAGCCGTAGTCGATCGTCAGTTCGGCGCCGCTCTCGATCACGAGCGTCAGTGCGAAATCGGTCGCTTCGATGCTGCGTACGCCGCTCAACGCCAGCGCGCGCGGATCGGCGTCACGCGCGGTGTCGTCCACCGGATAGTTCTCGAACACGACCAGCGTGTCGAACAGTGCGCCGCCCGACCCGCGCGCCCGGCGCTGGATGTCGGCGAGCGGCGTGTGTGCGTGTTCGACGGCCGCCGCGTTCTCGCGCTGCAGCGTTTGCAGCCAGTCGGCCGCGCGTTGCTGCGGCGCCGGCGCGGTGATGACCGGCAGCGTGTTGATGAAGAGACCGAGCACCGAGTCGACGTCCGCGAGCGCGTCGGGGCGGCCGGCGACGGTCGCGCCGAACGCGACGGCCGGCTGGTGCGTCATCCGCTGGAGTGCGAGCGCCCAGGCGCCCTGCACCAGCGTGTTGACGGTCAGCTTCAGCGCGCGGGCGGTCTGCGCGACGCGCGCCGTCGTGTCGGCATCGAGCGTCGCGCGCCACGTGACCATCTCGGCATCCGCGCGGTCGGCCGTGCGTTCCGCGATCAGCGTCGGTGCGTCGAGCCGTGCCAGGCGCCCGGTCCAGAAGCGCTCGTCGGCGTCGCGGTCGCGCGTGCCGAGCCACGCGATGAAATCGCGATAGCGCAGCGCCGGACGGCTCGCGAACGGCGACACGGCGTCCGGGTCGCGGTAGTCGCGCAGCACGTCCGCGAGCAGGCGCGCGGTGCTCCAGCCGTCGAGCAGCACGTGGTGACGCGTCCAGACGACCCGCCACGCGTCGTCCGTCACGCGGATCAGCGTGAGCCGCATCAGCGGCGGCTCGCGCCAGTCGAAACCGCGCGTGCGGTCGGCCGCGAGCCACGCGTCGAAATCGGCATCGAGCGTGTCGCCGCGCGTGCGCCAGTCGAGCTGTTCGACCGGCATGCGTGCGTGACGATGCACGCACTGCAGCGGCGCGGCTTCGTCTGGCATCACGCTCGTGCGCAGGATGTCGTGACGCGCGACCGACGCGTCGAACGCGGCCGCGAGCCGGTCGGCGTCCAGCCCGGTGGCGGTCGCGACGAGCTGGTTCACGTAGCTCGCGTGGCCGGGCGCGAACAGCGCATGGAACAGGATGCCCTGCTGCATCGGCGACAGCGGATAGACGTCGTCGATCGTGCGCCAGTCGAGCGGCGCGCGTTCGATCGCGGCCTGCGTGAGACCGGCGGCCTGCGCGAGCGGGAAATCGCCCGGCGTCGCGCCGGCGCCGCGATGCGCGACGCGCGACGCACATGCATCGACGAGTTCGCGCAACGCGGTGGCGAAGCGTTCGGCGAACGCGTCGATCGTCGCGCGTTCGAATTGCGGCGCACCGTAGACCCAGTGGACCTTCAGCGTGCGCGCGCCGTCGCCGTCCGCGTCGAGGTACGCATGGATCGCGAGCGTGTTGCCGAGCGGCCCTTGGGGATCGCGCTCGACGCCGGTGCCGCCGAAACGCGGGACGAGCATCGCATCGCGCGGCGCGTCGAACTGGCCGAGATAGTTGAACGTGACGCGCGGACGCGGCACGGCAGCCAGCGCCGCACGCGTGGCCGTATCGCCATAGTGCGCGAGCACGCCGAAGCCGAGCCCCTTGTGCGGCACCGCGCGCAGCGCGTCCTTGACCGCGCACAGCGTGTCGCGGGCCGTCGCTGCGACCGGCAGCGTCACCGGGTAATGGCTCGTCAGCCAGCCGATCGTGCGGCTGGCCTCCGCGTCGTCGAACAGCGCTTCGCGGCCGTGTCCTTCCAGTTCGACCCGGCACGATGCGGCGCCGCGCGCGCCGGCCAGCGCCAGCGCGAGCGCCGCGCCGAGCAGTTCGATCGTCTGCGTGCGATAGGCCGCGTGCGCGTCGGTCAATGCGGCGCGGGTCAATGCCGCGTCGATCGTCTGCACGACGACGGCGGCATCGGCGTTCGTCGCCGCTGCGTCGGGGTGATCGGGCACGATGTCGTCGCCCTGCGCCATGCCGGCCCAGTAGGTAGCTTCACCTGCGAACGGCGACGCCGGTTCCGTTGCCGCGCGGGCAAGCCGTGCAGCCCAGGCGTCCGCGCGCAGGCCCGGCTGCGACAGGCGGACCGGCGTGCGTTCGCATGCCGCGCGGTAGGCGGTGTCGAGGTCGTCGAGCAGGATGCGCCACGACACACCGTCGACGATCGCATGGTGAATCGCGAGATAAAGCCGCGTCGAACCGTCCGGCAGCCGTGCCGCGCACGCGCAGGCGAGCGGCCCGCGGCCGAGGTCGAGACGGCGTTGCAGCGCGTCGAAGCGTGCCAGCGCGTCGGCTTCGTCGCGTGCGGCGACTTCGACGAACGGCAGCGCGTCGTACGGCTTCGCCGCATCGCTCGCGTGCCACGTGCCGTCCGCGCCGCGTGCGAAGCGCTGGCGGAATGCGTCGTGATGCGTGAGCAACGCGTCGAATGCGCGTGCGAATGCGTCCGCGTCGAACGCGCCGCGCACGTCGAACGACACTGATTGGTTCCAGTGGCCGCGGTGCGGAATATCGAGCGCGAAGAAGCGTTGTTGTGCGGGCGTCAGGATCGGGGTGGCGGCCGGTGCGGCAGTGGCAGTCGCGGTCGGAACCGCACTCGCCGGCTGCGCTGCGACGGCCGTATCGTCCGTTTTCGCGATGCGCGCGAGTTCGGCGACGGTCGGCCCGTCGAACAGTTGCTTCGGCGTGAAGCGCACGCCGCGCTTGCGGGCACGGGCGATCACCTGCAGCACGAGGATCGAATCGCCGCCGAGTTCGAAGAAATTGTCGTCGCGTCCGACCTTCGGCGCCTTCAGCACGGCCTGCCAGACGTCGGCGAGCACCGTCTCGACTGCGCCCTGCGGCGCATCGCTGGACGCGCCCACAACCGGCACGGCGGCCAGTTCGCACAAAGCCGCGCGATCGATCTTGCCGTTCGCGGTCACCGGCAGGCGCCGCAGTGCGACGAACTGCGCGGGCACCATGTAGTCGGGCAACGTCGCGGCGAGCGCGGCGCGTACCGCCGCTTCGTCGAACGCCACGCCGTCGCGCATCACCACGAACGTCGCGAGCCGCAGGCGGCCGTCGTGCTCGATCGCGAGCGTTTCGGCCTGCGCGATCGGGCCGGCCGCGCGCACGGCCGCGCTCACCTCGCCCGGCTCGACGCGGTAGCCGCGAATCTTCACCTGATCGTCGATCCGGCCGAGGAATGCGAGGCGGCCGTCCGTGCGCAACCGCACGCGGTCGCCCGTGCGATACAGCCGCGCGCCGGGCGTGAACGGATCGGGCACGAAGCGCTCGGCGGTTTGCGCGGGGCGGCCGAGGTAGCCGCGCGCGACGCCCGGCCCGCCCAGATACAGCTCGCCGGTCGCGCCGGTCGGCACGCACGCGCCGAACGCATCGAGCACCAGCGCGCGTGCATTCGGCAGCGGCAGGCCGAGCGGCACGCCGCTCGCGGGATCGCGCGCGTCGGCGGCAATCGACGCCGTGTCGCACGCGATCGCGCCGACGGTCGCTTCGGTCGGCCCGTAATGGTTGATCACGCGGCACGCTGGCGCGAGCGCGGCCAGGCGCGCGACGAGCGCCCACGTGAGCGTTTCGCCGCCCGTCACGAGCGCGTGACGCGGCAGCACGTCGGCCGGCACGCGCGCGTCGAGCAGCGCTTGCAGATGGCTCGGCACGATCTTCAGCACGCCGACTTCACGGCGGCGCATTTCGTCGGCGAACAGGTCCGGATCGAATGCGCACGCAGCCGGCAGCAGGTGCAGCGTGCGGCCCGCGCACAACGCGCCGAACAGCGTCGTGTGGCCGAGATCTGCCGCGACTGTCGAGACCATCGCGAACGATGCGTCGGGCGCGAACGCGAGTTCGTCGAGCATCCCCTGCACGTAGTCGGCCAGCGCGCCGTGCGAGACGACGACGCCCTTCGGCGTGCCGGTCGAGCCCGACGTATAGATCAGGTATGCGCCCTGTTCCGGGTGCGGCGCGACGCGCACGCCGGCCGCGTGGGCGAGCGTCGCGTCCTGCGCCAGCGCATCGAC
>NZ_BCPO01000045.1:0-8090 GCF_016586105.1 Burkholderia sp. E168m15 | reverse complement strand
AGTACGGCCAGCGCGCCGGCTTTCAGCGCGCCGAGCAGGCCGACGACGAAGCGCGACGAACGCTCGACGCAGACGACGACGGCCGCTTCCGCGGCCACGCCGCGTTGCGTGAGCGCCCGCGCGATGCGGTTCGATGCGTCGTCGAGTTCGGCGAACGTCAGCGACGTCGACGCGTCGGAAAGCGCGACGCGATGCGGATAGGCGGCTGCCTGCCGCGCAAACGCGGCGACGATGTCCGCATGCTCGATACGCAGCGCACGGCCGTCGCGCGGCTGGCGCGACGCAGCCGACGCATCGCACGGCAGCGCGGCCGTCGTGGCGTGCGGTTCATGGGCAGCGGACGCGACGAGCGCCGCATAGCTGTCAAGCCATGCACGCGCGGTATCGGCCTCGATGCAGTCGGTCGCATAGGCCGCGACCAGTTCGATCCCGTTCGCGTCGTCGGTGAAATCCAGTGCGAAGTCGAAGCGTGCGGCGAGATCGGGCCCCGGCGTCGCGACCGCCGTGGCGCCCGGCAACACGCTGTCGTGCCGTGCGTCGAACTGCTGCGCGAACTTCACGCGCAGCCATTCATCGCCGCGCTTGACGGGCGGCTTCACCGCGTCGACGACGCGCTCGAACGGCACGTCCTGATGCGCGACCGCGTCGAGCGCCGCGGTACGCGCCGCGTCGACGAGCGCGCGGAACGGCAGCGTCGGCGCCACGCGTACGCGCAGCGCGACCGTATTCAGGAACAGACCCAGCAATGCGCGCGTTTCAGGACGCTGGCGATGCGCGACCGGCACCGCGACGACGACGTCCGTTTCTCCGGTCAGGCGCGACAGCCATGCGTCGAGCGCGGCCAGCAGCACCGTGAAGACGGTCGCTTGCGCGTCGCGTGCGAGTTGCCGCACGTCGGCCGCGACCGCATCGGGCAGACGCACCGATACACGTGCGCCGTGCAGCGTGCGCGTGGCGCCCGGCTGGCGGTCGACCGGCAGCGCGAGCGGGCCCGGCACGTCGCGCAACGCGCCGCGCCAGTAGTCGAGCTGACGCTCGCCCTCGCCGCCGGCCAGCATGTCACGCTGCCAGTCCGCGTAGTCGGCGTACTGGATCGGCAATTCGGGCAGCGACGGCTCGCGGCCTTCGGCATACGCGCGGTACGCTGCCGACAGTTCGTCGAACGCGCAGCGCGAGCTCCAGCCGTCGGTGATCGCGTGATGCGCGGTCAGCAGCAGGCGGTGACGATCGTCGGCGAGCGCAACGAGTGTTGCGCGCAGCAGCGGGCCGCGTGCGAGGTCGAACGGCTCGGCTGCGTCGCGCTCGGCGAGACGCGCGGCTTGCGCGTCGCGGGCGGCCGGCGGTTGATCGCGCAGGTCGACCGCGGCGATCGACACCGGCAGATGCGCGTGAATCCGCTGCATCACGACGCCGTCGTCGTTGTCGACGAGGGTCGTGCGCCACGCTTCGTGACGGCCGATCACGTGATCGAGCGCTCGCTGCAGCGCGTCGCGGTCGAGCACGCCGTCGATCGTCCAGTGTGCGGCGATGTGATACGCGGCGCTGGCGTCGCGCGTTTGCGCGAGCACCCAGAAACGTTGCTGCGCGAGCGATGCCGCGCGATCGACGTACGGCGCGCCCGATGCGGCGGCATCGGCCGGTGCGCGGCGCGCGGCGATCGTGACCAGCGGTTCGCCGGTTTCGCGTTCCGCGCGATCGACCGTGTCGGCCAGCTCGGCGAGCGCCGGATCGGCGAACAGCGTATCGAGCCGCAGATTCACGCGCACGGCCGCACGGATCGCGGCCTGCAACTGCATCGCGGCGAGCGAATCGGCGCCCAGCGCGAAGAAACGATCGTCGCGCGACGGCATGACGTCGAGGCCGAGCAGCGTTTGCCAGAGGCCCGCGATCTGCTGTTCGGTCGGCGTGCGCGGCGCATCGCCGGCGGCTGGCGACGTGTCGCGCGCGGCGGCAATCCGCTCGCGCAGCGCGGCACGGTCGAGCTTGCCGTTCAGCGTGTACGGCAGCGCATCGCAACGCACGAACCGGTGCGGCTGCCACGCGGCCGGCAGTTGCGCGGCCACGTGCGCCTTCAACGCGGCATCGTCGGCCGCCGCGCGCAGCGCGACGCACGCGATCAGCCGCGTCGGCCCGTTGGCGGTGTCGGCGATCACGGCCGCATCGGCCACGGCCGGATGCGAGCGCAGGCACGCGGCGATTTCCGCCGGCTCCACGCGTACGCCGCGCACCTGGACCTGATCGTCGAGGCGGCCCAGATAATCGTATGCACCGTCGTCGCGCAAGCGTGCGAGGTCGCCGGTGCGATAGACGCGCGCGCCGGGCTCACCGTCCGCATCGGGAACGAAACGTTCGGCCGTGAGCGCCGGGCGGCCGTGATAACCGCGTGCGACGCACACACCGCCGAGCAGCAGTTCGCCCACTCCATCGGCTTCGGCGCCGTCGATGCGTGCGACCCGCGGGCCGATCACGCGGCCGATCGGCAGCGACGCATACGCGTCGTCCGCGGCCAGCACCGGCGTCTCGCCCGGTTCGACCGGCCACAGCATCGGCGAGATCACGGCTTCGGTCGGCCCGTAACCGTTGATCAGGCGCACCACCGGGAACGTGCGGCGCACGAATTCGAATGCCTGCTGCGGCAGCGCTTCGCCGCCGAACGCGAGCACGCGCAAGGCCGGCGGCACGCCGTCGCGCGCGGCGACGGCCGCGAATTCACGCAGGTATGCAGGCGGAAATGCGGCGACGTTCACGGCTTCGCGCACCATCAGCGTGTGAGCGTCGACCGGCGCGAACGGCTGCGGCGGCGCCACGACGATGCCGGCGCCGACCGCGAGCGGCGCGAGCCAGCATTCGTGCGCGGCGTCGAAGTTGACCGACGCGAAATGCAGCAGACGGTCGCCGGCCTCGATCGGCAGCGCGGCAGCAAGCGCGTCGCAATGCGCGGCGAGCGGCCCGTGCTCGACGACCACCGCCTTCGGCGTGCCGGTCGAGCCCGACGTATAGATCATGTAGGCGGCCGAACGCGGGTGCACATTCACAGTGTCGTCATCGAACCCGTGATCCTGCGCGACGCCCGATGCTTCGGCCGTCACGTCGAACGCGTGTTCGAATGGCGTGCCGAGCGCCGCGCGGCCGGCGGCGTCGACGATGCCGTGCCGCAGTTGCGCATCCTGCACGATCCAGTCGAGGCGCGCGGCCGGATGACGCGGATCGAGCGGCACGAATACGCCGCCGGCCTTGAGCACGGCCAGCAGCGCGACGAACAGTTCGCCCGAACGCTCGACGCACACGCCGACCCGCACTTCGGCGCCGACGCCGGCCGCGCGCAGTTGCCGGGCGAGCTGCGATGCACGTGCATCGAGCGCACCGCGCGACAGCCGCAGGTCGTTCTGGAAAGGCACCGCGATGGCGGGCGCGTCGGGCGCGACGCGCGCCAGTTCGCGGATTCGGTGATGCAGCGCAGTCGGGAAACTCGTCATGTGCATGAAGTCCTTCGGTCCGGCCGCTTCGGCCAAGTCTCGGGGCCGCTTGGGGCGGCTTCACTGGTGTGACGAACGGCGCGGCCGATTTTTTACCGTTTTGCGCGCAAAGTGCGTGCGGCCGCTTTTTTTGCCGATGGGACTAAATATTTGCGCGGCCCGTTCGTCTATCAGGGAGGAAAGCCGGAACGGGGCTCGCCCCGCCGCTTTCGCGTCAGATTTGCCGTTTCCGCGTTATTGCCTGCCTTCCCTTTACCGACGTTGCCGATGACAGCCGCCCACGAGCCTTCTTCCCCGCCGTCCCTCGACGCTTCCCCCGGCCGCCCCGCGGCGCGCCTGATCCTTGCGCTGCTGCGCGAAAGCCGCGTGTCGCTCACGCTGGCGCTCACCGCGTGCGTGCTGAACGGCGTCGCGAGCGTGCTGCTCGTCGCGACGCTGAACCGCGCGCTGTCGCAACCGGGCGCCGCCGACGCGGCACTCGCGTGGCGCTTCGCGCTGTGCGCGGTGATCGCGCTCGTCACGCGGATCGTGTCGGGCACGCTGTTCGCCCGCCTGTCGCAGGACACGATGGCGCGCTTGCGCGTGCATCTGGCGCGGCGCGTCGGCGCGGCCGAGCTGCGCGACATCGAGCGGATCGGCGCGGCGCCCGTGCAGTCGGTGCTGACCGACGACGCGACCAACGTGTCGATGCTGTTCTTCGCGCTGCCGAACCTGGTCATGCACGGCTCGATCGTGTTCGGCTGCCTCGGCTACCTGGCGTGGCTGTCGTGGCCCGTGTGCCTGCTGGCGCTGGCCGCGATCATCGCCGGCTCGCTCGGCTATCACACCGGCGATCGCCGCGCGATCGCGGCGCTCGAAGCCGCCGGCCAGGCGCAGGACCGCCTGTTCGGCTATCTCGGCTCGCTGTTCTCCGGCGCGAAGGAGCTGAAGCTGCACGACGCGCGCGCCCGCCAGTTCGTCGACGGCCAGCTCGGCGCCGCGATCGGCGAAGTGCGCGACCACCGCCGCCGCGCGTTCAGCGCGTACGCGGTCGGGGTCGGCTGGATCATCTTCCTGTTCTACGTGTTCCTCGGCGTCGCATCGTTCTGGCCGCAGCTCGGCGTGCATGCCGATCCAGCCACGGCGGCCGGCTACGTCGTCGTGTTCCTGTTCATGCTCGTGCCGCTCGACGGTCTGCTGAACAACCTGCCGACCGTCAACGCGGCGCGCGTGTCGCTCGGGCGGATCGAAGGCGTGATGGCCGAATTCGGCGCGCTGCGCACGGTGCCGCCCGCGGCCGATGCGCCCGACGTGCCGCCGGCCGGCGCCGTCACGCTGCGCGGCGTCACGCACGCGTATTTCCACGAACGCGACGAACGGATGTTCAGCATCGGGCCGATCGACCTGACGATCAAGCCGGGCGAGCTCGTGTTCATCGTCGGCGGCAACGGCAGCGGCAAGACCACGCTCGCGAAGGTGCTGACCGGGTTGTACGAGCCCGAACAAGGCACGATCGAGGTCGACGGCCGCACGATCGGCTGGCGCGAGCGCGCGGCCTACCGGCAGCGCTTCAGCGCGGTGTTCAACGATTTCCACCTGTTCGATGCGCTGCTCGGCATCGTCGACCCCGACGATCCGTCGCGTGCGCAGGCCGATGCGCGGGCGAACGCGCTCGTCGCGAAACTCGCGCTCGATCACAAGGTGAAGGTGGTCGACGGCGCGTTCTCGACGCGCGCGCTGTCGACCGGGCAGCGCAAGCGGCTCGCGCTCGTCGTCGCGTACCTGGAAGATCGCCCGTTCTACCTGTTCGACGAATGGGCGGCCGACCAGGACCCGTCGTTCAAGGCCGTGTTCTACGAGCAACTGCTGCCGGAGCTGCGCGCGCGCGGCAAGGCCGTGATCGTGATCACGCACGACGACCGCTACTTCGATCTCGCCGATCGTCTGCTGAAGCTCGACAACGGGCGCATCGTCAGCGACACGCAACCGGCACGCCTGCGTGCACAGGATGGCGTCGATGCGCTGAGCGCGTAACCCGACAGTTGCTCAAAAAAATCGCCGGCACGCTGCATGGGCAGTGTGCCGGCGATTGTCGTTTCAGCGGGGAATGTGGCTGACGTGTGGCGAAAAGGAATGGCGGAAGCCACGCGTCGTCGGGCCGATCACGACGCCCTGCCCGTCAACGCGGCATCGCCTGCTGCTCGAAGCACGCCGCGCTCAACGCACGGCCGGCAGCTTCAACATCGTGTCGGTCATCACGTCGGCCAGCTTCAGCGCCGACATCGGACCGCCGAACCCCCAGATGTTGCGCTCGATCAGCGCGATCCGGTGTTCCTTCAGCGCGGGCACGAAGCGCCACACCGGCGAATCGAGTTTCGCCGACAACGGCACGTCCATCCCCGACGCGGTCACGAACAGCACGGCGAGGTCGCGCTGCCGCAGCAGATCGGCCGACGTCACGTACAACGTGCCTTCCCGCGTCGGCTTCTTCGGCCACGGCTCGAGCCCGAGCGCCCGCGCGAGGCCCGCCGACGTGCTGTTGCCCGTATAGGCCCAGTAACGATCGGGCAAGCCGAGATCCTGCAGCAGCGCGACACGCTCGCCGTGGCGGCCCGCGGCCGCGAGCCGCGCCGCATTGCGGGCGATGCCGGCGTCGAGTTGTGCTTCGACCGCCTGCGCGCGCGCGTCGCGCCCCGTCACCGCGCCGATCGTCCGGAAAATCTGCCGCATCCAGTCGAGCTGCGTGACCGGCACGCCGTCTTCCGACACGTTCGGGCTGAACTGGAACAGGATCGTCGGCGCGATCCGGTCGAGCGCGTCGAAGATCGGCGCGTGCCGGAAGCCGACGCCGATGATGAGATCCGGCTTGACCGCCGCGATCGCCTCGAGCCCCGGCTCCTGCCGCGAGCCGATGTCGGTCACGTGCGCGAGCTGCTCGCTCCGGTAGCCGAGCCAGCCCGGGTAGAACGCCGTATCGGCCATCCCGGCCGGCACGAGGTCGAGCGCGATCACGCTTTCCGCGAACATGAAGTCGAGCGCGACCACGCGCTGCGGCCGCACGGGCATTTTCGCGCTGGCCTGCGACACGACAGGGTTGCCGGCCAGCGACACGGCGCGTTGCGAACCGCCCGCGCCCCCGGCCACGGAGGCGGCCGCCGCCGATGCGGAAAACACACCGCAGCACGCGGCGCCGAACGCCGCCGCGAGTGCACCGAGCGCGTGCCGGCGGCCGGCGTGCGTCACCGGATCGCGTCCTGCTCGGCCAGCGCCGCGTCGTCCATCGTCAGTAGCAGGGGGCAGCTTCCACACAGTTGCGTTTCTCCAGGAATTTCGTAGCGCAGGCAGCACACGCGGCGCGCGCGAAACGGCGTCGGCAGCAGCGGCGAGCGCGGCACGGCATCGCGCACGGGCTGGCGCAGCGGATTCGATTCGCCGCGCACGCAGGTCGAACCGAACAGCCAGTTCGCGTCGCCCACGGGATCGGCCGCGCACGGCAGCGAGCGATACGTATCGAGCAGATAGTCGAGCAGGTTGCCCGCGTTGCTCCACAGCACGCGCGGCGTGACGCGGGCCATCGCCGCGAGCAGGTCGATCACCGCGCCGAGATGCGCGATGAGCCCCGCATAGCGCGGCTCAGGATCGTCGCACGGCGCGCCGAGCGCGTCGCTCGCGAAATACAGCGCGGCCGGCATACCGTCGTCGAGCGCGACGAACGTGCGCTCGGGCGTCATGTCGAGCGGCCGGCCGAGCGTCAGCGCGGCGACGACGCCGGCCGGCGCCGCGCGGCCGAAATAATATTTGCTCCATTGCGACATCAGCGCGCGCGCATGCTGCGCCGGATCGCCGCCGTAATGGTCGACCATCGCGCCGAGCACGGCGTCGCGATGCGCTGGCAACGCGCTGACGGGCACGACGACGCGGCCCGGCGCATGCGCATCGTCAGGCATGCCGAGCCAGACGACGTCGAGGTGCTCGGCGAACGGTTCCGGCGCGAACGCCGAAAAGCGCGTGGCGCGCGCGCCGTCGAGCGCCGGCGTCATCGCCCCGCGCGCCGGGCGCGGCGCCCCTCGAGAATCAGCAGACCGAGCAGGTACGGCGCGCCGATCAGCGCGGTCAGCACGCCGGCCGGCACTTCGCGCGGCGCGACGACGGTGCGCGCCGCGAGATCCGCAAACCCGAGGATCAGCGCGCCGCACGCCGCCGCGAGCCACAGCCGCGTGCGATGCCGGCGCGCGCCGAGCATCGTCGCGACGTGCGGCGCCATCAGCCCGATGAAGCCGACCGGCCCGACCGCTGCGACGGCCGCGCACGCGGCGAGCGTCGCGATCGTCAGCGCGAGCGGCCGCAGCGCGGCCACCGGCAGGCCGAGCGCAGCCGCCTGGTCGTCGCCGAGCGCGAGCATGTCGAGCGGTTTCGCGAGCCACGCGAACACCGGCACCGCGAGCACGCACCACGGCAGCAGCATCGACACCTCGCCCCAGCTGCGGCCATACGTGCCGCCGACGAGCCACACGACGAAGCGCGCGGGCTGCACGCTTTCCTGCGTGATCAGCCATTGCGCGAGCGTGGTCCACAACGCACCGATCACGATGCCGGTCAGCGCGACCGCGAGCGGCGCGTAGCGATGCCGGTGAT